>NZ_JBHXLV010000037.1:0-40749 GCF_042721685.1 Streptomyces sp. NPDC058459
GGCCTCGGGGGCCCGTCAGTTCTGGCGGCGGCTGCGCGCGCGGCGGGCCGCCCTGGTCGCCGCGGCCGTCGTCGCGCTGCTCGTCCTGGTCGCGCTCGCCGCCCCGCTGCTCACCGCGATCGAGGGGCAGGACCCGACCACGTACCACCCCGGTCTCATCGACTCCGCGCGCGGCGGGGTGCCCGTCGGGCCGCTCGGCGGGATCAGCGCCGAGCACTGGCTCGGCGTCGAACCGCAGACCGGCCGCGACCTGTTCGCCCGGCTGGTGGAGGGCGCCCGCGTCTCGCTCGGCGTCGCCTTCGCGGCCACCCTCGTCCAGGTCCTCATCGGCGTCACCGTCGGCGTGGCCGCCGCCATGGGCAGCCGCTGGGTGGACCAGGTCCTCAGCCGGATCACCGACATCATCGTGGCCCTGCCGCTCATGATCATGGCCCTGGCGCTGCTGGCCATCGTGCCGGCGAGCTTCCCCCGCCCGGTGCTGGTCGCCCTCGTCATCGGCCTGATCGCCTGGGGCAACGTCGCCAAGATCGTGCGCGCCCAGACCCTCACCCTCAAGGGGCTCGACCATGTGGCCGCCGCCCGGCTCAGCGGCTGGGGCGCCGTGCGTGTCGCCCGCCGCGAGCTGCTGCCCGGCCTCGCCGCGCCCGTCATCACCTACGCCGCCCTGCTCGTGCCCACCAACATCTCCGCCGAGGCCGCCCTGTCCTTCCTGGGCGTCGGGGTCAAGCCGCCGACGCCCTCCTGGGGACAGATGATCACCGCCGCCGACGTCTGGTACCAGGCCGCGCCGCAGTACCTGCTGTTCCCGGCCGGCGCCCTGTTCACCACGGTGCTCGCCCTCACCGTCCTCGGCGACGGCGTACGCACCGCACTCGACCCGCGCGCCGCCTCCCGGCTGCGCGTCGGCACCGGCCGCGCCCGGAAGGAGGACGCCGCGTGAACGGCTTCGGCGGATTCCTGCTGCGCCGCGCCGCGGGCACGCTCATCACCCTGCTCGCCGTCTCGGTCCTCGTCTACGTGGTCTTCTACGCCACCCCCGGCAACGTCGCCCAGATCACCTGCGGCCCGCGCTGCTCCCCGGAGCAGGTGCACCAGGTCGCGGCCCAGCTCCGGCTCGACGACCCGCTCTACCTGCGCTACTTCCACTTCCTCCAAGGGCTGTTCGCCGGCCAGGACTACTCCACCGGCACCTCCGTCGAGCACTGCGCGGCGCCCTGCCTCGGGCTCTCCTACCAGAGCGACCAGCAGGTGCTGACGCTGCTGCTGGCCAAGCTGCCGGTCAGCCTCTCGCTGGTGGCCGGCGCGATGGTGCTCTGGCTGGTCATCGGCGTCGGCACCGGCGTCCTCTCCGCCTGGCGGCGCGGCCGGCTCTCCGAGCGGGTGCTCACCGTGCTCACCCTGGCCGGCTGGGCCACGCCCGTGTTCGTGCTCGGCCTGGTGCTGATGATCGTGGTCTGCGGCGAACTCCAGCTGCTGCCCTTCCCGCAGTACGTGAGCTTCGGCGACGACCCCGAGCAGTGGGCCTGGAACCTGCTGCTGCCCTGGCTGTCGCTGGCCCTGATCGAGGCGGCCGCGTTCGCCCGGCTCACCCGCTCGGCCATGCTGGAGACCCTCGCCGAGGACCACATCCGCACCTTCCGCGCCTACGGCGTCGGCGAGCGGTCCATCGTCGGACGGCACGCCCTGCGCGGCGCGCTCGCCCCCGTCATCGCGCTCAACGCCAACAACGTCGGCTCCGCCATCGGCGGCGCGGTCCTCACCGAGACCCTGTTCGGGCTGCCCGGCATCGGCCAGGAGCTGGTGCACGCGGTCAAGGTCGTGGACCTGCCCGTGGTCGTCGGCATGGTCCTGGTCGTCGCCTTCTTCGTCGTCATCGCCAACGCCGTCGCGGACATCCTGTACGCGCTGGCCGACCGCCGGGTGGTCCTCGCATGAGCCTGGTCGAAGTCACCGACCTCACCGTGGAGTTCGGCGCCCTGCGCGCCGTCGACGGACTCTCCTTCACGCTGGAGAAGGGGGCCGCGCTGGCGGTGGTGGGGGAGTCCGGCTCCGGCAAGTCCACCGTCGCCGGCGCCCTGCTGGGGCTGCACCGGGACACCGGGGCGCGCGTCGGCGGCTCGGTCCTGGTCGCGGGCACCGACGTGGCCTCCGACGCCGAGCTGCGGGGGCTGCGCGGGGCCAAGGCCGCCATGGTCTTCCAGGACCCGCTGTCCTCCCTCGACCCGTACTACGCGGTGGGCGACCAGATCGCCGAGGTGTACCGCGTCCACACCCGGGCCTCCCGGCGGGCCGCACGCGCGCGTGCCGTGGAGGTGCTGGACCGGGTCGGCATCCCGGACGCCGTCCGCCGGGCGCGGTCCCGGCCGCACGAGTTCAGCGGCGGGATGCGCCAACGCGCGCTGATCGCCATGGCGTTGGCCTGCGAACCCGAGCTGCTCATCGCGGACGAGCCGACCACCGCGCTCGACGTCACCGTGCAGGCCCAGATCCTCGACCTGCTGCACACCCTGCGCCAGGAGAACGGGCTCGGCCTGCTGCTCGTCACCCATGACGTGGGCGTCGCCGCCGAGAGCGCCGACGACGTGCTCGTCATGCGGCACGGCCGCGCCGTCGAACACGGGCCGCTGCGGCAGGTGCTGGCCTCTCCCGGGCAGCCGTACACCCGTGAGCTGCTCGCCGCCGTACCGCGCGTGGACGCCTCGCGTACGGCGCCCGCCGGGGAGGCGGGGGAGACGGTGCTCGAAGCGACGTCGCTGCGGCGGGAGTTCGGGCGTGGCCGCGGGTCGTTCACGGCCGTGGACGACGTCTCGCTGACCCTGCGCCGGGGCGAGACCCTCGGCATCGTGGGGGAGAGCGGCAGCGGCAAGACGACCCTGGGCCGCATGCTGGTCGGGCTGCTGGAGCCCACCTCGGGCAGCATCCGGTACGACGGGCGCGCGCACCGCGGGGTCGACCCGGCCGTGCAGATGGTGTTCCAGGACCCGGCCTCCTCCCTCAACCCCCGCCGCACGGTGGGCGATTCGATCGCCGACCCGCTGCGCGCCAAGGGGGAGCTGGACGACAAGGCCGTACGCGAGCGGGTGACCGGACTGCTGGAGCGGGTCGGTCTGGAAGCGGCCCACCACGACCGCTACCCGCACGAGTTCAGCGGCGGACAGCGCCAGCGCGTCGGCATCGCGCGGGCCCTCGCCGCCGACCCGCGTGTCATCGTCTGCGACGAGCCCGTCTCCGCGCTCGACGTCACCACCCAGGCCCAGGTGGTCGAGCTGCTGGACGAGTTGCGCCGGGAACTCGGGCTCGCGCTCGTCTTCGTCGCGCACGACCTCGCCGTGGTCCGCCAGGTCAGCGACCGGGTCGCCGTCATGCGCCGGGGACGGATCGTCGAGACCGGGCCGGCCGACGAGGTGTACGAGCACCCGCGCGATCCCTACACCCGCCAACTCCTGGCCGCCGTACCGGCCTTGGACCCGGAGGTCGCCGCGCGGCGCCGGGCGGCCCGGCGGGAGCCCGCCCCGGCATGAGATGTCGCGTGCGGAACGTCACCGTCTGATCTCCTAGCGTGCCAGATAGCGTGCCAGAACGCGGCTCGCCCGCGAAAGTCACGACCGTTCACCCCTTCCGGTGGTGCGATGGACAACCGTCCGTCGCGCCACCGCCCACTCCGCGTACGTTCGTCCCGCTGCGAGCCGCCGGGACGACGGCGGCTCCCACACACGGGAGATCGGGGGTGCACGCGTGCGCATCGGACTGCTTACCGAGAGTGGCTATCCGTGTGCCGGCGGTGACACCGGGCTCTGGTGCGACCGGCTCGTGCGCGGGCTCGGGCAGCACGAGTTCGACATCTACGCGCTCAGCCGTGGCAGGCGGCGGGAGGACAACGGCCGGCTGCCGATCCCGCCGCAGGTCAGGCGAGTGCGCACCGCCCGGCTGCGGACGGCCGGGGACGACGGCGCCCCCCTCGGCCGGCGCGCCCGCAAGCGGTTCGCCGAGCACTACGGCGAGCTGCTCGGCGCGGTCTGCGGCACACAGGCGGGCTCCACCGCCGAACTGGCGGACCGTTTCGGCAACGCGCTGTACAACCTCGCCGAACGCGCCCGCGACACCGGCGCCCTGACCGGAGCCCTCCGCTCCGACCACGCCGTCAGCGCCCTGGAGCGCGCCTGCCGCGCCCCCGGCGCGCCCCGCACGGCGCGCGAGGCGCGCGTCCCCGACCTGCTGGCCGTCACCGGCCACCCCGCCCGCGCCCTGCGCCCCCTCTCCCTGGACCGGTACGGGGACGGCGCCCTCGGCGCCGTCGACCTCTGCCACGCCACCTCCGGCGGCTCAGCCGCCCTTCCCGGCCTGCTCGCCCGGCACTTCTCCGGCGTCCCCCCGCTGGTCACCGAGTACGGCGTCCAGCTGCGCGCCCACTACCTCGCGCTCGGTCCCGGCACCGCCGCCCCCGCCGTGCGCGCGCTGCTCGCCGCCTTCCACGGCCGGCTCGCCACCGAGTTCTACCGGCGCGCGGAGCTCCTCACCCCCGGCAGCAGCCACGCCCGCCGCCGGCAGGAGCGGTGCGGCGCCGACCGCGCCCGCATCCGTACCGTCCGTCCGGGCATGGACGCCGCTCGGTACCTCGCGCGGTGCCGGGCGCCGGCCGCCCGGCTCTTCCCGGACGAGGCGGAGGGGCCGCAGGCCGCAGGGGACAACCCCGTGACGTTCACGGAGGTGGGGGCGCCCGAGGCGCCGACGCCGCCCGACGCGTACGCCGCCGGTGCCGTCGTCGTGCTGTCCAGCGTGGTCGAGGGGTTGCCGGTCAGCCCGGCCGAGGCGATGTTCTGCGGCCGGGCCGCGGTGTCCACCGCCGTGGGCGCCGTGGTCGAGGTCGTCGGCGGCACCGGACTCGTCGTACCGCCGCGCAATCCGCGAGCGCTCGCGGAGGTGTGCGGGGCGCTGCTGCGCGACCCCGAGCGCCGTGCGCGGCTCGGGGCGGCGGGGCGGGCGCGTGCGCTGGAGCTGTTCGGCGTGGAACAGAACATCGCGGCATTTCACGGCATTTACCTGGAGATCATGTCGCGCTGTCCGGCGCGTGGGGGTGCCGTCGGCGACATCGGTGGGCCTCTGCCGTTCGCCGTGGCGGCCGAGGCCCACGTGCCCGGTCACCGGACCATGCCCACGGCACGCACCCCGCTGCGCGGCCGGGGCTCACCGGCGCCGGTCCGCGCGACCGAGGGGACGCGATGAGGGGCGTCGACAGAACCGGGCCGGGGGCGGTGCCCGCGTCCGGGGCCTCCGGAGCCGCCGCGGCCCCGGGAGCCGGTGCCCTCCGCAGGGGCGCCGTCGACCCCGTGAAGGCGCTGCTGCACCGGCACCGGGAGCTGTGCGAGCGGGCTGTGGACCCGCTGGAGATCGCCGCCGGGCTGGAGTCGCACGGTTTCACCGACCGCTCCGCCGCCCGGTACCGGCACCGGGACGTGTTCTCGCTCGCCGAGGAGCTGTACGCGCGCGTGCCCCGCGACGCGGACCCGCCCCCCGAGCCCGCACCCGGCCCCGGCCCGCGCATCCGTACCGGCTGGGTCCTGCTCACCCTGCTGCCCGGCGCGGTCGCCTCCGGCACGGTGGCAGGGCTGAGGCTGAGCCAGGGCACCGCCCGCCCCCTGGTCGCCCTCGGCGGACTGCTCGCCGTGACCCTCGCCGTACGCGCCGCCCTCGGCCGGGGCCCCCTCGCGGCCCGCCCCGGCGCCGCCCCGAGGCCCTCCGCCCCCGTGTGGACGGTCTGCCTCCTCGGCTACGCCCTCCTCGGCGACGGCCTGCTGGACGCCGTGGTGAGCGGCGGCCCCGACGCGCTGCCCACCGGCGCCCCGGACGGGCCCTGGCCCACCGCCACCGCACCCGTGCTGGCCCTCGCGCTGGCCTGCGCCCCCGCCGCCTGGTGCGTCCACCTCCTCGACCTGGGCGCCCGCCGACGGCTCGCGCGCAGCCGGGGCCTGGAGGACTTCACCTCCGGCGCGCGCCCCCTGCTGCTCGGTGTCCTCGCCCTGTACCTGGCCGCCCTGACCGGCCTGCTCGCGCTGACCGGCGCCGTACTGGACGAGGACCCCGCCTGGCCGTGGGCCCTCACCCTGGGCGCCCTGCTGTTCCTCGCCCGCCTCCTCGCCGTCCACCGGCACCGGCACGCGCCGGCGGTGGTCCTGGGCGCGGCGGCGGCCGCCGAACTGGCAGCACCGGCACTGGTCCTGAGCGGACGCCTCCCCGACTGCGGCTTCCTCGCCGTCCCCGTGACGGCCCTGGTCGACCCCCTGGGGGCCGCCGCCGTCCCGGCACTGAGCTGCGGCTGCGCGGCCCTGCTCCTCCTGGCCCACGCCCTGCGCACCCTCACCCGAGCCTCGGCCCACGCCCCCGCGGGGGGCCCGGGGTGAGGCTTCCCGCGGGTGATCCCGGCGGCCCGCGCCCCGCGCGCGAGGCTCTCCGCACCGTCCCCCAGCCCCCCACAGGACCGGCGCCCCACCGCCCTCCGCCCTCTCCCCCCCTCGTCCCTGAGACCTTCGTCCCTGAGACCTTCGTCCCTGAGAAGGAGAACACCAGATGACCACCTCCCGACACGGAGTCACCGCAGTGGCCGGGTCCGTGGGAGCAGCCGTGGCGCACACCTCGGGAGCCGCTCTATGAGGGTTCTGCTGATCGGAGCCAACGGATACATCGGCCGCTTCGTCGCCGACCGTCTCCTCGCCGACCCCGCCGTGCAGCTCACCGCGCTCGGCCGGGGCGACGACGCCGACGTCCGCTTCGACCTCGCCACCGGCAGCCCCGGCGCGCTCACCAGGTTCCTGGACGCCGTGCACCCCGGCGTCGTCGTCAACTGCGCCGGTGCCACCCGGGGCGGCGCCCGCGATCTCACCCGGCACAACACCGTCGCCGTGGCCACCGTCTGCGAGGCGCTGCGCCGCAGCGGCTGCGGGGCCCGGCTGGTGCAGACCGGCTGCGGCTCCGAGTACGGGCCGAGCCAGCCCGGCTCCTCCACGGCCGAGGACGCCGTACCCCGTCCGGGCGGCCCCTACGGGGTCAGCAAGCTCGCCGCGACCGAACTGGTCCTCGGCTCCGGGCTGGACGCCGTGGTGCTGCGCGTCTTCTCGCCCGCCGGACCCGGTACCCCGGCCGGGTCACCCCTGGGGAGACTCGCCGAGGCCATGCGCCGCGCCATGCAGGCGGGCGACGGCGAACTCAAGCTCGCCGGGCTCGGCGTACAGCGCGACTTCGTCGACGTACGGGACGTGGCGAGAGCCGTGCACGCCGCCTCGCTCTCCGCCGCGCAGGGCGTCATCAACATCGGCTCCGGCCGCGCCGTACGCCTGCGCGACGCCGCCACCGTCCTCGCCCGCGTCGCCGGGTACGGCGGTGCGCTCAACGAACTCGACGCCCCGCCGGGGCCGCACCGCGCCCAGCTCGGGCATCCGCGCGGGGACCTGGACCACGCGGTGCCGGTCGCCTACCCCTACCCGGACGGCTGCGGGAGCTGGCAGCAGGCCGATGTGCGCACCGCCCGCGACCGGCTCGGCTGGCGGCCCCGGATCAATCTGGAGGAGTCCCTCGCGGACATCTGGATGGAGGCGGCATGCCGCATCTGACCAGCGCGCCCGCCGCCACCGGCGTACGCACCGCGATCGGCGTCCCCGGCTACGCGCACCCGCTCACCGCGCCCGCCCGGTGGGCCGGACTGGGCCGGCCCGGCATGGCGCTGGACTGGGTGGTGCTCGATGTGGCCGCCGGACCCGGCACCCGGCCCGACCCGCACTGCATGGAGGCGGCGGGCCGGCTGCGCGACGGCGGCGTCCGCGTCCTCGGCCACCTCGACCTCGCCCACGGCATCCGCCCCTTCGCCGACCTGGTCTCCGACGCGTACCGCCACCTCGACTGGTACCGCGTCGACGGCTTCCTGCTGGAGCGGTGTCCCGGCGACCGGGCGGCGCTCTCCGAGGTCCGCCGGGTGATCGGCACGCTCCGCGCTCGCCGGGGCCGACTACCGCTGGGCGCAGGTGGCCGAGTGGACCGCCGACCACCCGGCGAGCCGTTTCTGCCACTTCGTGCACGGGGTGCCGCGCGGCCATCTGGAGGAGGCGCTGCGCATCGCGCGCCGGCAGGGCGCCGGCACGGTCTGCTTCACCGACCGCACGGAGCCGGGCGGCCGGGCCGACCCGTGGGAGACCATGCCCGGCCACTGGGACGCATTCGTCTCGCTGGTCGGAACGGGTGTCTCGGAATGAAGAAGGCCGTGGCAGTGTTACGGGAGGAACAACCCGTAGTGATCGACCGACCAACGGAGTCCCCGTGTCGCTGCCACCCCTGGTCGAGCCCGCTTCCGAGCTCACCGTAGACGAGGTCCGCCGGTACTCCCGCCACCTGATCATCCCGGACGTCGGGATGGAAGGGCAGAAGCGGCTGAAGAACGCCAAGGTGCTCTGCGTGGGCGCCGGCGGCCTGGGTTCACCCGCGCTGATGTACCTCGCGGCGGCAGGTGTCGGCACGCTCGGCATCGTGGAGTTCGACGAGGTCGACGAGTCCAACCTCCAGCGGCAGATCATCCACAGCCAGGCGGACATCGGCCGCTCGAAGGCGGAGTCCGCGCGGGACACGGTCAAGGGCATCAACCCGTACGTGGACGTGGTCCTGCACGAGGAGCGGCTCGAGGCCGAGAACGTGATGGAGATCTTCGGCCGGTACGACCTGATCGTCGACGGCACGGACAACTTCGCCACGCGCTACCTGGTCAACGACGCGTGCGTGCTGCTGAACAAGCCGTACGTCTGGGGCTCGATCTACCGTTTCGACGGCCAGGCGTCCGTCTTCTGGTCCGAGCACGGTCCCTGCTACCGCTGCCTCTACCCGGAGCCCCCGCCGCCCGGCATGGTCCCCTCCTGCGCCGAGGGCGGCGTGCTCGGCGTGCTGTGCGCGTCGATCGGCTCGATCCAGGTCAACGAGGCCATCAAGCTCCTCGCGGGCATCGGCGAACCGCTGGTCGGCCGCCTGATGATCTACGACGCCCTGGAGATGCAGTACCGCCAGGTCAAGGTCCGCAAGGACCCCGACTGCGCGGTGTGCGGCGAGAACCCCACGGTCACCGAGCTGATCGACTACGAGGCGTTCTGCGGCGTCGTCTCCGAGGAGGCCCAGGCGGCAGCCGCCGGCTCCACGATCACTCCCAAGCAGCTCAAGGAGTGGATCGACGACGGCGAGAACATCCAGATTATCGACGTCCGCGAGCCGAACGAGTACGAGATCGTCTCCATCCCCGGCGCCCAGCTCATCCCCAAGAACGACTTCCTCATGGGCACCGCCCTGGAGTCCCTCCCGCACGACAGGCGCATCGTCCTCCACTGCAAGACGGGCGTCCGCAGCGCGGAGGTCCTGGCCGTCCTGAAGTCCGCGGGCTTCGCGGACGCGGTCCACGTGGGCGGCGGCGTGATCGGCTGGGTCAACCAGATCGAACCGAGCAAGCCGGTGTACTGAGCCGTTCCGTCCGCGCATGGCCCACGGTCCCTGAACTCCTGGGAGCCGTGGGCCTTCGCCGTCCGGTGCTGCCGTCGTCGCGTCCGTCAGGAGCACACCGTGTTCGGTTCGGGGGACTTGCCCGTCAGGAGGTAGTCGTTGACGGCCTTCTGGACGCAGCGGTTCTTGCTGTCGTACGCGCCGTGGCCCTGGCCCTTGTAGGTGAGTTCGACGGCCACGCCCTTGCCGAGGGCGTCGGCCATGGCGCGGGCGCCCTCGTAGGGGGTGGCGGGGTCGCCGGTGTTGCCGACGACCAGGATCGGGGCGGAGCCGGGGGCGCGAACGTCGGGGTGGTCGGCGGCGCCTGGGACGGCCCAGTCGGTGCAGCCGGCCATGCCCCAGGCGAGGAAGTCCCCGAAGACGGGGGAGGCCGCGCGGAAGCCGGGGAGCTTGGAGCGGATGTAGGCCGGGGAGTAACGGGGTTTCTCGTCCGAGCAGTTGATGGCGATGTTGGCCGGAGTGATGTTGCTGTACTCGCCGTTCTCCGCACGCCCGTTCATCGAGTCGGACAGCAGCATCAGCACCCTGCCGTCACCCTCGTACGCCTGCTCCAGCCCCTCGGTCAGGTACTCCCAGAAGTCCTTGGAGTACAGCGACTGCGCGATGCCGTTGGTCGCCGCCGTCTGGGTCAGCTCGCGCGGGGGGATGCCGGGGATGGGCTTCTTCCGCAGGTCCCCCAGGAGCCCCGCGATACGGTTCTTCACGTCGTCGGCGGTGTCCCCGAGGGGGCAGTCCTCGACCTTGGACGTGCAGTCCTCCGCGAAGTTGTCCAGCGCGAGCTGGAACCCCCGCGCCTGGCTCAGCGCCCCCTGCTCCGGGGTCTGGGTGGGGTCCACGACCGCGTCGAAGACGGCACGCCCCACGTGCGTGGGGAACAAGTGCGCGTAGACACCGCCGAGTTCGGTGCCGTAGGAGATGCCGAAGTAGTGCAGTTCGGCGTCGCCGAGCACCTGGCGCATCAGGTCCATGTCGCGGGCCGCGTCCGTGGTGCGCACATGGGGCAGGATCTTCTTGGACCGCCGCTCGCACGCGTCGTTGAACTGCGCGGTGCGGGCGATGAGCTGCCGCTGGTCGGCGGTGTCCTCCGGCGTCGCGTCCTGCTGGAAGAACGCGTCGAGCTGGGAGTCGCTCTCGCAGAGCACCGGCGCGCTGCGGCCGACCCCACGCGGGTCGAAGCTGACCAGGTCGTACCGGGTGCGCAGGGCCGCGTAGTCCTCGCCGAACGCGGGCAGCGTGGTGACACCGCTGCCGCCGGGGCCGCCGAAGTTGAACACCAGCGAGCCGATCCGGTCCTTCGCCGGACCGTCCGCCCTGGCGCGGATCAGGGCGATGCCGATGGTGTCACCTTTGGGCTTGCCCCAGTCCAGGGGTGCCAGCATGGTGGAGCACTGCCACTTCGCACCGCCCGGCAGCGGGGACGGGGACGGGCCGCCGCCCTCCGCCTCGGAGGGGGCCGGACAGTCCTTCCACTCCAGCTTCTGCTTCGTCAGATCCCCCTGCCCCGACTCACCGCCGCAGCCGGCCAGCAGGGCGGCCATGAGCACGGCACTGGTCGTCAGGGCGGCGGCACGCGCCCGGGAAGGGTTCGGCATACGGCCATCCTCACGGCGCGCCCGCCACTCCGCGCGGGGCACGGGCCGTAAGGAGTACGGAGCCGCGGGGGCACCGGCCCCTACGGGTCACCCTGCCCCTGCGGCGCCCCTGAGGGCCACCCTCCCCCTACAGCGCCCCCTTACGGGTCAGATGGTTGAACGCCAGCCACCCCGGCAGCACCGGCAGCCACAGCGTCAGCAGCCGGAACAGCAGGACCGCCGGAGCCGCCACCTCCTTGGGCAGCCCGACCGCGATCAGCCCGACGGTGAGCGTCGCCTCCACGGCCCCGACCCCGCCCGGCGTCGGCGCGGCGGAGCCGAGCGCGTTGCCCGCGAGGAAGACGACGGCGACGCCTGCGATGCTGATGTGCGCCGACTCGTCGCCGAACGCCCGGATCGAGGCGTCCAGGCACATCACGAAGCACCCGGTGAGCAGCAGCATGCCGCCGATGCCGGTGACCAGCTTCTGCGGCCGCTGGAGCACGTCCAGCATGCGCGGCACCACCCCGGCGAACAGCGACCGCACCCGCGTGACGACGAACTTCCGCAGCAGCGGCACCGAGGTCACCACCAGCACCAGCACCGCGACCGTCAGCAGACCGGCGATGACCGTACGGGACGGCGACAGCGAAGGCGTCTTCTCGGTGCCGGTGAGGTAGCCGAAGGACAGCAGCATCAGGATGTGGCAGCCGAGTCCGAACAGCTGGGACGCGCCCACACTCGCCACCGCGAGCCCCGGCCGCACCCCCTGCCGCTGGAGGAACCGCGTGTTCAGCGCGACACCGCCGACCGCCGCCGGAGCGACGATCTTGACGAAGGACCCGGCGACCTGCGCCGCCACCGTCCGCACGAACGGCACCCGCTCCGGCACGAACCCGAGCAGCGCCATCGCGGCGGCCACGTAGCTGAGCGCGGAGAACGCCACCGCCGCCGCCACCCAGCCCCACTGGGCCTGCGCGAACAGCTTGCCGAACTCGATGTGGGTGAGCTGGGTGAGCAGGAAGTACGCGCCGATCGCACCCGCGATGAAGCTGATCAGGGTGCGCGGCCGGATGCGCTCCAGCCGGGCCGGCTCGACCGGGGCCAGCGGCCTGATCCGGAGCACCTGGTGCCGGATCTGGGTGAGCAGATCCTCCTCGCGGGCGTCGTCGATCGCCTCGTCGATGGCCCGCTTCTCGGCCCGCTGCTCGGCGCGGACGGTCTTCTTGTCGGGCTTCTCCGGCAGGGCCGCGCCCTCCTCGGAGGCCGCCTCCAGCCGGGCCTGCTTGGCCAGCCGGGACGACTCCAGCACCGCCTCCCGCTCCCGCTGCGCGCGCTCGCGGCCCAGCTTGCGCAGGGTGGCGCGGGTGGAGCGGGTCAGCGCGATGGGCTGGAGCATCGGCAGGCAGTCGGCCACCGCGTCCGGGCCGAGCACCGCGACCGCCGCCGCCACGGCCCGCTCGGCGCCCACCCGCAGACCGAGTGTGGTCAGCATCTGGGCCACGTCCATGCGCAGCAGCAGATCACCCGCCGCGATCTCGCCGCCGCGCAGCTCGGTGAGGATCACCTTGCCGGAACGATCCACCAGTACCGCGTCACCCGCGAGCCTGCGGTGCGCGATGCGCCGGGACTGCAGGGCCCGCACCTGGTGCCAGACCTTGTGCAGCAGCTCGTCGGTGATCTCGTCGTCGGCCAGCGAGTCCAGCGTGCGGCCACCGGTGTGCTCGTAGACCAGGATGACCGCGTCGGGACCCAGCTCGGAGGTGGCGATCAGCTTGGGGGCGCTGGCGCCGGCCGCGATGGCCGCGTACGCGAGGAGCGCCTCCTGCTCCAGGGCCTGTCTGAGGGACTGGAGGCTGGAACGGGTGGCGAAGCCGCGCAGGGTGAGGTTGCGCCACGCGCGGTAGAAGAAGCCCTGGGCCTGCTGCTCCCGGTCGACGACGGTCACGTCGAGCGGTGGGCCGTCCTCCAGGGTGACGAAGTAGCGCCGCCCCCGGTCGCCGTTCTCCGCTTCGGGGCCCTCCTCGCGGACCGCGCTGACCGGATGGAAGCCGACATGGCGCAGGCCCGCCATCAGGGTGCGCCCGGTGGGGCGGACGTTGGGGGAGCCGACGGCGTAGAGGGTGCCGTAGGCGATGGTCCAGCCGATCAGCACCGTCAGGATGATGGCGAACGGCGTGGTGTACCCGGTGACCAGCATGGAGAACGCGTCGAGCAGCAGCACGATCCACAGCACCGCGCGCCAACGGGGTCTGCGGGACATGCCGACGGCCGTCATATAGGCGATGACGGGCGCGAGATAGCCGTGCACCGGGTCGGTCAGGGCATGGATGTCACCGGGGGCGGGCTGGGTCAGCGCCTCCTGGATGGAGCTGGGGGCGGCGCGGGCGACCCAGAGGTCGGTGGCGAGGGTGACACCGTGCGCGAGGACCGCCGCGAGCACGCCGTCCGCGATGCGCAGCCCGTCACGTTTGATCAGCCGCTCGATGGCGAACGCGACCGGTACCAGCAGGATGGCGATGCTGGACGCCAGCCCCGCGATCTTGATCAGCAGGTCGGGGGCCTGGCCGGTGCCCTTGTTGATGTCCTGTTCGAGCCCCGAGGTGGTGCCGTGCGCGAACGCGGCGACGGCGAGCAGCAGGGCGATCGCCAGCACGCCCACCAGCAGCCGCATGAGGTCGGAGGGGCGGTGCACGCGCGCGGGGAGCAGCGGTTCGTCGCCCTCGACCGTCTCCAGGGAGCCGTCCGGGACGCTGCCCGGGGCGTGCGCCCGCGCGGGGAGGCCGCCGCTCCTGATGGCGTCCGGCTCGGGCCGGCCGCCTTCACGCGCGCGTGCGGTGTCCTTCCCGGCGGCTGCGCCGGGGTCGTCGAGGGCTTCGCGGGAGGCGCCGGGGCGCGCGGACGCGCCAGAGGTGCCCTCCGCGTCGTCGGGGTGCACACCCTGCTGCTTCATGATCTCTTCTTGGTCTCGTATCACCGGTCACCGCCCGCACGATGGTGGCACGTCCGAGTGGCCCGAGGGGGCATCAGGGTACGGATGGGGGTGCGGAAAGTGCGGTCGCGCGGACCGCGGGCCCGCCCGGACGCCCCTGGCCTGCCTCGTCCCATTGTCGTAGGCGTACGGCAGGATGGGGTGGATGAGCGAGCAGAGTCCCGTCGGGGAGGAGCGCGCGGACGCCCTTCCGGAGTACGCCGAGCGCGTGCTCGACGTGGCCGAGCGGATTCCGCCGGGGCGGGTCATGACCTACGGGGACGTCGCGGAGTGGCTGGAGGAGGGCGGGCCGCGCCAGGTGGGCCGGGTGATGGCGCTGTACGGGGGCGCGGTGCCGTGGTGGCGCGTGGTGCGGGCCGACGGCGCGCTGCTGCCCGGCCACGAGCAGCGCGCCCTCGGCCACTACCGCGCCGAGGGCACCCCGCTGAGGCAGGCGTCCCGCGGCGCCGGGGGGCACCTGCCGCGACTCGACATGGGACGGGCCCGCTGGGACGGCGCCACGCCGAAACACAGCTGAGGGCCTCCGGCAAGGGTTGCGGCTCAGGTCCGCTCGTACGGGGGACATCGGGCACGTCCGCGAGATGACGTACGTTCGGTGGAGCGGGAAGCCCCGGAGGCCGCCCGCCTCTGTACGCCCCACGACCACCCCGCACGACCACCCCGCACCACCACCAGGACCGGCGAACCACGTGAGCACCACCTCCTCCACCGGACGCCTGCCGCACCCCCAGGGCCGGCAGGCGCCTCGTGGTGCCTACCGGCTGCTCCGCACCCCGCCCGCACAGTCCCCGCCGCCCCGCCCGGACGCCGCCCAGCGCGCGGTGATCGAGCACGGGAGCGGGCCGCTGCTGGTCCTCGCGGGGCCCGGCACCGGCAAGACCACCACCCTGGTGGAGTCCGTCGCCGCGCGCGTCGCCCGGGGCGGCGACCCCGAACGCATCCTGGTGCTGACCTTCAGCCGCAAGGCCGCCGTCGAGCTGCGCGACCGGATGGCCCGGCGCATGGGCGCCGCCCGCGCGCCCCGCGCCACCACCTTCCACTCCTACTGCTACGCCCTGGTCCGCGCCCACCAGGACGGCGACCGCTTCGCCCAGCCGTTGCGCCTGCTCTCCGGCCCCGAGCAGGACGTCACCGTGCGCGAGCTGCTCGCGGGGCAGCCCGAGCTGGAGCGGCTCGGGCTCACGCATGTGCGCTGGCCCGACGACCTGCGCGCCTGCCTGACCACGCGCGGCTTCGCCGACGAGGTCCGCGCGGTCCTCGCGCGCAGCCGCGAGCTGGGGCTCGCCCCCGGCGCGCTGGACGCCTTCGCGCGCCGCAGCGGCCGCCCGGACTGGCGCGCGGCGGCAGCGTTCCTCGCCGAGTACCTGGACGTGATCGACCTCCAGGGCGTCATCGACTACGCGGAACTCGTGCACCGCGCGGTGCTCCTCGCCCACCGCCCCGAGGCCGCCGAACGCCTCGCCGCGTCCTACGACGCGGTGTACGTCGACGAGTACCAGGACACCGACCCCGCGCAGGTACGCCTGCTGCACGCGCTGGCCGGCGGCGGCCGCACCCTGGTCGCCCTCGGCGACCCCGACCAGTCGATCTACACCTTCCGAGGCGCCGACGTGAACGGCATCCTCGACTTCCCGGCCGCCTTCCCGCGCGCGGACGGCCGCCCCGCCCCCGTCGAGGTGCTGCGCACCAACCGCCGCTCCGGGGCCGGCCTGCTGGCCGCGACCCGCCGCGTCACCCGGCGCATGCCGCTGTCCCAGCTCCCCGCCGAGAAGCTGCGCGTCCACCGCGAGCCCACCGCCGTCCGCGAGGGCGGCCACGTGGAGGCGTACACCTACCCGACGCCCGGCACCGAGCTGGACAACATCGCCGACATCCTGCGCCGTGCCCACCTAGAGGACGGCGTCCCGTGGAACGAGATGGCGGTCCTCGTCCGCGCGGGCTCCCTCACCATCCCGACCCTCCGGCGCGCCCTCACGGCGGCGGGCGTCCCCCTGGACATCGACGGCGACGACCTGCCCCTGCGCCACGAACCGGCGGTCGCACCCCTGCTGACGGCCCTGCGGGCGGTGGCGCTGGCCGAGGCGGGGGCTGCCGACGACTTCCCGCCCCCTGAGACGGACGCCCGGTGGCTGGACACCGAGACCGCCGTCACCCTGCTCTCCTCCCCCCTCGGCGGCATGGACGCCGCCGACCTGCGCCGGCTCGGCCGGGCCCTGCGGGAGGAGGAGCGGGCCGCGGGCCAGGCCCTGCCCGCGCCGTCCGACGTGCTGCTCGCCCAGGCGCTCGCGGAGCCCGAGCGGCTCGTGGCGCACGACCCTTCGTACGCGCGGGGGGCGCAGCGGCTCGGCGCGCTGCTGGGGAAGGCACGCGCGTGTCTGGCCGAGGGCGGCACCGCCGAGGAGGCGCTGTGGGCGCTGTGGAACGGCACCCCCTGGCCCAGCAGGCTGGAGCGGGCGGCGCGGCGCGGGGGAGCGGCCGGCCGCAACGCCGACCGGGACCTGGACGCCGTCTGCGCGCTGTTCGCCACCGCCGCCCGCGCGGAGGAGCGCACCGGGGGACGCGGCGCGCTGAACTTCCTGGAGGAGATCGACGCCGAGGACATCGCCGCCGACACCCTCACCCGCCGGGCGGTGCGCCCCGACGCCGTACGCCTGATGACCGCGCACCGCTCCAAGGGGCTGGAATGGCGGCTGGTCGTCGTCGCGGGCGTGCAGGAGGGGCTCTGGCCCGACCTGCGCCGCCGGGGCTCCCTGCTGGAGGCCGACCGGATCGGCCGGGACGGCCTCGCCGAGCCGCTGACCCCGGGCGCCCTGCTCGCGGAGGAGCGCAGGCTGTTCTACGTGGCCGCCACGCGCGCGCGTGACCGTCTCGTCGTCACCGCCGTGAAGGCGCCGGCCGACGACGGTGACCAGCCGTCCCGCTTCCTGACCGAGCTGGGCGTCGAGCCCCGTGACGTCACCGGCCGTCCGCGCCGCCCGCTGGCGGTCGCCGCGCTCGTCGCCGAGCTGCGCGCCACCACCGTCGACCCGGCTGTCTCGGACGCCCTGCGGGACGCGGCCGCGCGCCGGCTGGCCCGGCTCGCCGCGCTCGCCGACGAGGACGGCCGCCCGCTGGTGCCCGCCGCCCACCCCGACCGCTGGTGGGGGATGTACGAGCCGACCGCGAGCAAGGTGCCGCTGCGCGACCGGGACCAGCCCGTGGTGCTCTCCGGCAGCGCGCTGGACCAGCTCGCCAACACCTGCGCCCTGCAGTGGTTCCTCGGCCGCGAGGTGAAGGCCGACGCGCCCGCCACGGCCGCCCAGGGCTTCGGCAACGTCGTCCACGTCCTGGCCGACGAGATCGCCTCCGGCCGTACCCCCGCCGATCTCGACGTCCTGATGGAACGCCTGGACTCGGTGTGGAACGCGCTCGCCTTCGACGCGCCCTGGAAGTCCGCCCAGGAGAAGGAGACCGCCCGCGCGGCGCTCGAACGCTTCCTGAACTGGCACGTCCTGGACCGCGCCACCCGCACCCCCATAGCCAGCGAGCAAGACTTCGACGTGACCCTGGAGGCGGGGGAGTACCAGGTCCGCATCCGGGGCCAGATGGACCGCGTCGAGACGGACGGCGACGGCCGTGCCTACGTCGTGGACTTCAAGACCGGCAGGAACGCCCCCACCGCCGCCGAGGTGGCCCGCCACCCCCAGCTCGCCGTCTACCAGCTCGCGGTGGCCGAGGGCGCGGTGGACGACGCTTTCGACGGCGCCCGCCCGGAGCCCGGCGGCGCCGAACTCGTCCAGCTCAGACAGGGCGCGGCGAAGAAGGACGGCGGCGAGACGCTGCCCAGGGTGCAGGCCCAGGAGCAGCTCGACGGGGAATGGGTCGGGGACCTGCTGGCCACCGCCGCCGGAAAGGTGCTGGACGAGCGGTTCACCCCCAGCACCGGCCAGCACTGCGCGCACTGCTCCTTCCGCGCCTCGTGCAGCGCCCGCCCCGAGGGCCGGCACGTGGTGGAGTGACGGCAGGTGGGTGGAGTGACGGCGCGTGGTGGACTGACGGCAGGTGCGGTGACGGCGCGTGCCGGAGTGACGTACGGCACCACGGCACCCCGCTGACCTGCGCTTTCCGCAGGCTTTCCACAGGGTCGGCGCCCGGTTGTCGGCGCTCGCCGCTAGCCTTCCCCGCATGCCCGTGCACCTCACCGACCCCGAGCAGCTCAAAGAGCTGCTCGGCATCCCGTTCACCCCGGAGCAGACGGCCTGCGTCATCGCGCCGCCCGCCCCGCAGGTGATCGTGGCCGGAGCCGGTTCGGGCAAGACCACGGTGATGGCCGCACGCGTGGTGTGGCTGGTCGGCACCGGCCAGGTCGCCCCCGAGCAGGTGCTCGGCCTGACCTTCACCAACAAGGCGGCCGGTGAACTCGCCGAACGCGTCCGCAAGGCCCTGATCAAGGCCGGGATCACCGACCCGGACGCGATCGACCCGGACAACCCGCCCGGCGAGCCCGTCATCTCGACGTACCACGCCTTCGCCGGACGGCTGCTCACCGACCACGGGCTGCGCCTCGGCCTGGAGCCCAGCTCCCGGCTGCTCGCCGACGCCACCCGCTACCAGCTCGCCGCCCGCGTGCTGCGCGAGGCACCGGGCCCCTACCCGGCGCTCACCCGCTCCTTCGCGGACCTCGTCACCGACCTGCTCGCGCTCGACTCCGAGCTGTCCGAGCACCTGGTCGACCCCGAGGAACTGCGCGTCTGGGACGCCGGCCTGCTGACGACCCTGGACGGCGTCAGGCTCAGCAACGCCGACCTGCGCAAGGTCCCGGAGACGCTCGCCGCGCGCCGGGAACTCGCCGGGCTCGTCCAGCGCTACCGGGCCGCCAAACGCGCCCGCGACCTGCTCGACTTCGGCGACCAGATCGCCCTGTCGGCCCGCCTCGCCCGCATCCCCGAGGTGGGCCGGGTGGTGCGCGAGGAGTTCCGGGTCGTCCTGCTGGACGAGTACCAGGACACCTCCGTCGCCCAGCGGGTCCTGCTCGCGGGCCTCTTCGGCCAGGGCACCGGCCACCCCGTCACCGCAGTCGGCGACCCCTGCCAGGCCATCTACGGCTGGCGCGGCGCGTCCGTCGCCAACCTGGACGACTTCCCCGAGCACTTCGCCCGCGCCGACGGCAGCCCCGCCGCCCGGCACGCACTCAGCGAGAACCGGCGCAGCGGCGGCCGCCTCCTCGACCTCGCCAACGGCCTCGCCGAGCCCCTGCGCGCCCTGCACGCGGGCGTGGAGGCGCTCCGCCCGGCACCCGGCGCCGAGCGCGACGGCCTGGTCCGCTGCGCCCTGCTGCCCACCCACGCCGAGGAGATCGACTGGCTCGCCGACTCCCTCGCCCACCTGGTCCGCACCGGCACCCCGCCCGGCGAGATCGCCGTACTGTGCCGCACCGCGACCGACTTCGCGGAGATCCAGGGCGCGCTCGTCGCCCGGGACGTGCCCGTGGAGGTCGTCGGGCTGTCCGGGCTGCTGCACCTGCCCGAGGTCGCCGACCTGGTCGCCGTCTGCGAGGTGCTCCAGGACCCCGGCGCGAACGCCGCCCTGGTCCGGCTGCTGACCGGCCCGCGCTGGCGCGTCGGCCCCCGTGACCTGGCGCTGCTCGGCCGCCGCGCCCGGCTGCTCGTCGCCCACGCGCGCGTGGACGGCGCCGACGACCCCGACCGCAGGCTCGCCGAGGCCGTCGAGGGCGTCGACCCCTCCGAGGTGACCTCGCTCGCGGACGCCCTGGACACCTTCCTTGAGACCTCCTTCGGCGCGGAGAAGTACGCCGACGACCTGCCGTTCTCCCCGGAAGCGCGCGTGCGTTTCGCCCGCCTCGCCGCCGAGCTGCGCGACCTGCGCCGCAGCCTGTCCGATCCGCTGATGGACGTGCTGCACCGGGTGCTCGCCGTCACCGGCCTGGAGGTCGAGCTGTCGGCGTCCCCGCACGCGCTAGCCGCCCGCCGCCGCGAGACCCTGTCCAACTTCCTCGACGTGGCCGCCTCCTTCGCGGCCGGCGACGGCGAGGCCACCCTGCTCGCCTTCCTCGCCTTCCTGCGCACCGCCGCCCAGTACGAGAAGGGCCTCGACAACGCCCTGCCCGGCGGCGAGAACACCGTCAAGGTGCTCACCGCGCACAAGTCCAAGGGGCTGGAGTGGGAGGTGGTCGCCGTCCCCGGCCTGGTCAGCGGCACCTTCCCCAGTGCCCAGGGACGCGAGAAGTGGACCGCGCAGGCCAAGGTGCTCCCGCACGCCCTGCGCGGCGACACCGCCACCCTGCCCGACGTGGACTCCTGGGACGCCAGGGGAGTCAAGGGCTTCCACGAGGCCATGAAGGAGCACCAGCACACCGAGGAACTCCGCCTCGGCTACGTCACCTTCACCCGCCCCCGCTCCCTCCTGCTCGGCTCCGGCCACTGGTGGGGCCCCAGCCAGAAGAAGCCGCGCGGCCCCTCCGGCTTCCTGACGGCCCTGCACGACCACTGCGCCGCCGGGTACGGCGAGACCGAGGTGTGGGCCGACGCCCCGGAGGAGGGCGCGGAGAACCCGGCCCTGCACACCGCCGACGCCGACCAGGCATGGCCGCTGCCCCTGGACGCCCTCGCCTTCGCACGCCGCCGGCGGGCCGCCGGGACCGTCTACGGCCATCTGACCGCTCCACTCCCGGAGCCGACCGCGTACGACGATCCCGAGTGGCCGCCGGCCGATCTCGACGAGCCCGAGGACAACCCCGGTGACTGGGACCACTGGAGCGCCGAGCGCCCCACCGCGTCCGTCCCGCACCAGGCGTCCGCCCCCGAGCCGCAGCCCCGGCTCACCCCCGAGGAGGCCCGCGCGGTCGCCTCCTGGGACCGCGACCTCGACGCCCTCGCCGGAGAACTGATGCGCGCCCGGCGCGCCGTCATCGACGTGCCGCTGCCCGCCGTCCTCACCGCCACCCAGATGCTCCGGCTGGCCGAGGACCCCGACGGGCTCGCGCAGGAACTCGCGCGCCCCATGCCGCGCCCCCCGCAGCCCGCCGCACGCCGGGGCACTCGCTTCCACGCCTGGGTCGAGTCCCGCTACGAAGAGCTGATGCTGCCCCTGCTGGAACCGGACGACCTGCCCGGCACCGACGCCGAGATCGCCGACGAGGCCGACCTCGAAGCCCTCAAGGAAGCCTTCGAGCGCACTGAGTACGCCCGGCGCACGCCCTACCGCGTCGAGGTCCCCGTACAGCTCACCCTCGCCGGCCGGGTCGTACGCGGCCGGATCGACGCCGTCTACAAGGACGGCGACGGCCACGACGCCACGTACGAGATCCTGGACTGGAAGACCGGCCGCACCCGTGGCGCCGACCCGCTCCAGCTCGCCGTCTACCGGCTGGCCTGGGCCGAGCAGCAGGGCGTACCGCCCGAATCGGTCAGCGCCGCGTTCCTGTACGTGCGCACCGGCGAGGTGGACCGTCCGGACCCGCTGCCCGGCCGGGAGCAGCTGGCGCGCCTGCTCGAAGGGGAACGAACCGGGACGACGCGGATGCCCGGGTGTGACGAACCGCCCGCCGAGGATGTCGGTGCGGGCCGATAGGCTCGTGAGCATGAGCCAGACCCCGGACAGCGCCGTCCGCGCGTACATCGACCGGCACCGCGCCGGCTTCCTCGACGACCTCGCCGCGTGGCTGCGCATCCCGTCCGTGTCCACCCAGCCGGAACACGCCCCCGATGTACGGCGCAGCGCCGACTGGCTCGCCGCGAAACTCACCGGGACCGGCTTCCCGGTGGCCGAGGTCTGGCCCACCGAGGGCGCCCCGGCCGTCTACGCCGAATGGCCCTCGGACGACCCCGGCGCCCCCACCGTGCTGGTCTACGGCCACCACGACGTCCAGCCCGCCGCCCGCGAGGACGGCTGGGACACCGACCCCTTCGAGCCCGTCGTCCGCGGGAACCGGCTGTTCGCGCGGGGTGCCGCCGACGACAAGGGCCAGGTGTTCTTCCACACACTCGGCGTCCGCGCCCACCTCGCCGCGACCGGCCGTACCGCGCCGGCGGTCAGTCTCAAGCTGCTGATCGAGGGCGAGGAGGAGTCCGGCTCGCCGAACTTCCGCGTCCTGGTCGAGGCGCACGCCGGCCGGCTCGCCGCCGACGCGGTGATCGTGTCCGACACCGGTATGTGGTCCGAGGACACCCCGACGGTCTGCACCGGTCTGCGCGGCCTCGCCGAGTGCGAGATCCGGTTCCACGGCCCGGACCAGGACATCCACTCCGGCGCCTTCGGCGGCGCCGTGCCCAACCCGGCCACCGCCGCCGCCCGCCTGGTCGCCGCCCTGCACGACGAACACGGGCGCGTGGCCGTGCCCGGCTTCTACGACGGCGTCGTGGACCTGACCGAGCGGGAGCGCGAACTCTTCGCCGAGCTGCCCTTCGACGAGGCCGAGTGGCTGCGCACCGCCAAGTCGCACGCGACGCACGGCGAGGCCGGCTACAGCACCCTGGAGCGCGTCTGGGCCCGCCCGACCGCCGAGGTCAACGGCATCGGCGGTGGCTACCAGGGCGCGGGCAGCAAGACGATCGTCCCCTCCTCGGCCTTCGTGAAGCTGTCCTTCCGGCTGGTCGCCGGCCAGGATCTCGGCGCGGTCGAGAAGGCCGTGCAGGTGTGGGCCGAGCGGCAGGTGCCCGCCGGAATCCGGCTGGAGATCCAGTTCAGCCCGGGTACGCGCCCCTGCCTCACCCCGCTCGACCACCCCGCGCTCCAGTCCGTGGCCCGCGCGATGGGCCGCGCCTTCCAGAAGCCGGTGCGGTTCACCCGGGAAGGAGGCTCCGGCCCCGCCGCCGACCTCCAGGACGTGCTGGGCGCCCCGGTCCTCTTCCTCGGCATCTCCGTCCCCTCCGACGGCTGGCACGCCCCGAACGAGAAGGTCGAGCTGGACCTGCTCTTCAGAGGCGTCGAGACCAGCGCCCACCTGTGGAGCGACCTCGCCGACACCTGGCGGCCCGCTCCCTGAGAAAGCCCGCCGTTCGGGAACGGCACCGCGCGCCGGGCACACTGGAAGGAACGCCCGGCCCGGCCGCCCCCGCCCGGCCGTGGTGCCCGTGACCCGTGACCCGTGACCTGCCTGACCGCCCGCCGAACCGACCGCTCCATTGGGGGAGTTGGAAGCACCCGTGACCACCCGGACCGACCACACCGCTGACCGACCCATCTCGCTCACCGCCCCGAGCGGCATCGACCGAGCCGCCCACCACCGGCTCGACGAAGCCTGGCTCGCTGCGGCGTGGAGCCATCCCACGACCCGCTGCTTCGTGGTCTCCGGCGGCCAGGTACTCATCGACGAGACGCCCGACGGCCGTACCGAACTCGTCATGACCCCTTCCTTCGAGGCCCCTCTCACCGAGGCCCACCGCTACTTCCTGGGCGAGGACGAGGACGGCGTCAGCTACTTCGCGCTCCAGAAGGACTCCCTGCCCGGCCGCATCGACCAGTCCGCGCGCCCCGCCGGACTGCGCGAGGCGGGCCTGTTGCTCTCCGCGCGCGACGCCGGGCTGATGGTGCACGCGGTCGGCCTGGAGAACTGGCAGCGCACCCACCGTTTCTGCTCCCGCTGCGGCGAGCGCACCGTCATCGCCGCCGCCGGGCACATCCGCCGGTGCCAGGCGTGCGGTGCCGAGCACTATCCGCGCACCGACCCGGCGGTGATCATGGCGGTCACCGACGAAGCGGACCGCATCCTGCTCGGCCGCCAGGTGCACTGGCCCGAGGGCCGCTTCTCCACGCTGGCCGGCTTCGTCGAGCCCGGCGAGTCCATCGAGCAGTCGGTGCGCCGCGAGGTCTTCGAGGAGGCGGGCATCACGGTCGGCGAGGTCGAGTACGTCGCCAGCCAGCCCTGGCCGTTCCCGTCCAGCCTGATGCTGGGCTTCTTCGCCCACGCCACCTCGACCGAGATCGACGCCGACGGCGAGGAGATCGAGGAGGCCCGCTGGTTCTCCCGCGACGAGCTGGGCGCGGCCTTCGAGTCCGGCGAGGTGCTGCCGCCCTACGGCATCTCCATCGCCGCCCGGCTGATCGAGCTGTGGTACGGCAAGCCGCTGCCGACCCGGAGCACCTTCTAGACACGGAGAACCCCGGCCGCCCTCTCCATGGGCGGCCGGGGTTCTCACATCAGCGGGGTCAGGCGCCGAGCGCCTGCTTCACCTGGGCGAGGCTCGGGTTGGTCATGACGACCTCGGAGCCGCCGCCGACGGGCACGACACGCACGGTCGGAACCGTCTGGTTGCCGTCGTTCGCCTTCTCCACGAACGTGGCGGACTCCGGGTCGTGCTCGATGTTGATCTCGGTGAAGGGGATGCCCTCCCGGTCCAGCTGACCCTTCAGCCGGCGGCAGTAGCCACACCAAGTCGTGCTGTACATCGTCACAGTGCCCTGCATGTCTCGCGCTCCTCAGGCGGCGGGGGTACGTCGTGCACTGGGGCAACGTGCGGGACCGGGCATGAATTCCCACGGAATTCCGGAGAGATTCCACGGGTGCGAACTCCGCCGCGGCGGACGCTGTGACACCCGCCGCATTAGAACGACTATCGGGTCCCGCCTGTGGACAACCGACGCGGCTGTCCCGGACGACCTGGCAGCATGGCCGTGTGACAGCAGCAACGCCCTCCCCTCTCTTCCCCCGGACCCCGGACTCGGCCGACGCGGTGCTCGAAGGGCTCGACCCCGAGCAGCGCGAGGTCGCCACCGCCCTGCACGGGCCGGTGTGCGTCCTGGCCGGAGCGGGCACGGGCAAGACCCGCGCGATCACCCACCGCATCGCGTACGGGGTGCGCTCGGGCCTCCTGACGCCCTCCAGCGTGCTCGCCGTCACCTTCACCAACCGCGCCGCGGGCGAGATGCGCGGCCGGCTCCGCCAGCTCGGTGCCCAGGGCGTGCAGGCCCGCACCTTCCACTCCGCCGCGCTCCGCCAGCTCCAGTACTTCTGGCCGAAAGCCATCGGCGGCGGCATGCCCCGGCTGGTCGACCGCAAGATCCAGCTGGTCGCCGACGCGGCCGCCGCCTGCGGGCTCCGCCTGGACCGGGGCGAGCTGCGGGACGCCACCGCCGAGATCGAGTGGTGCAAGGTCACCCAGACCGTCCCGGCCGACTATCCGTACGCGGCCGTGAAGGCGGGCCGCGAGACCCCGCGCGACCCGGCCGAGATCGCCCACCTGTACGCGGCCTACGAGAACCTCAAGCGCGACCGCGCCGTCATCGACTTCGAGGACGTACTGCTGCTCACCGTCGCCGTCCTCCAGGACCGGCACGACATCGCCGACCAGGTACGCGCCCAGTACCAGCACTTCGTCGTCGACGAGTACCAGGACGTCAGCCCCCTCCAGCAGCGGCTGCTCGAACTCTGGCTCGGCGACCGCGACAGCCTGTGCGTCGTCGGTGACGCCAGCCAGACCATCTACTCGTTCACGGGAGCAACCCCCGACCACCTCCTCGACTTCCGTCTCCGCCATCCCGGCGCCACCGTCGTCAAACTGGTCCGCGACTACCGCTCCACCCCCCAGGTCGTCCGCCTCGCCAACGGTCTGCTCGCCCAGGCCCACGGCCGCGCCGCCGACCACCGGCTGGAACTGATCTCCCAGCGCACCCCCGGCCCCGAACCCGTCCACACCGAGTACACCGACGAACCCGCCGAGGCCGAGGGCGCCGCCCGCCGCATCCGCGAGCTGATCGCCGCCGGGACCCCGGCCGCCGAGATCGCCATCCTGTTCCGCACCAACTCCCAGTCCGAGACCTACGAACAGGCCCTCGCCGACGCCGGCGTCCCCTACCAGCTGCGCGGCGCCGAGCGCTTCTTCGACCGGCCCGAGGTGCGCAAGGCCGGCGTCGCCCTGCGCGCCGCCGCCCGCTTCGGCGGCAACGACTCCCTGCTGGACGAGGCGGTCGACCTGCCCTCCCAGGTGCGCGCCGTGCTCTCCGGCGAAGGCTGGAGCAGCCAGCCCCCGGCCGGCTCCGGCGCCGCCCGCGAGCGCTGGGAGTCACTGGCCGCCCTGGTCGCCCTCGCCCACGACTTCGCCGCCGCCCACCCCCGGGCCACCCTGAGCGACCTGGTCGCGGAACTGGACGAGCGGGCAAGTGCCCAGCACGCCCCGACCGTCCAGGGCGTCACCCTCGCCTCCCTGCACGCCGCCAAGGGCCTGGAGTGGGACGCCGTCTTCCTGGTCGGCGTCGCCGAGGGCATGCTGCCGATCACCTACGCCAGGACCGACGAACAGATCGAGGAGGAACGCCGCCTCCTCTACGTCGGCGTCACCCGCGCGCGGGAACGCCTCCACGTGTCCTGGTCGCTCGCCCGCTCGCCAGGCGGCCGCGCGGGTCGCAGGCCGAGCCGTTTCCTCGACGGACTGCGCCCCGGCTCCACCGCCACCGTGGGGCGGGCCGCGACCGGCACCGGTGGCGTCGAACGCGGCACCCTCGGCGGCCTGCCGGCGGCCCCCCGGCGCGCCCAGCGCATCCCGGCCCGCTGCCGGGTCTGCGGCCGCACCCTCACCGACGCCGGCGAGATGAAGCTGATGCGCTGTGAGGACTGTCCCTCCGACATGGACGAGGGACTGTACGAGCGGCTGCGGGGGTGGCGGGCGGCGGAGGCGGGCCGGAGCGGCCAGCCGGACTTCTGCGTCTTCACCGACCGCACCCTGATGGCCATCGCCGAGACCCGCCCCGACTGCGCCGCCGAACTCTCCCGCATCCCCGGCGTCCTGGACCGCAAGCTGCGCCGCTACGGCACCGACGTACTGGCCATCTGCGCAGGCCAAGAGGCCGGCTCGGACCCCCTCGACGCCATGTCGACGACTGATCGGAACTCGTCGGAAAAATAGTTTGCGCCCGCGCCAGGAATCCCCATAGGTTCTAAGCACGGAAACGGCGGCCTTCTCGAAGGCTGTGACTCCGTGCTGTACTTCATTTCCGAAGACCGATTCGAACCGGTCCCCAAGACGCCGAGAGGAGGCGAGCCCAGTGATCAGCATCGAGACCAGCATCAGCAGCCCGGTCAAACTGACCGATCGTCCGGCCGTCTCCCTGTGCATGCTCGGCGCGCCCTTCCAGGCCACCGGTCTGTCCGGCATTCATGTCGGCCGTCCGGCGTCCTCCCTGCTCTCCGCGGATCTTCCCGTCCGCGAGCGCAATGAGCGACCGACCAAGGCACTGGCAGCGGTAGAGGCACAGGCGCAGGGCGCCTATGCCTTCGCGGCGGCCGGTGCCGGATTCCGGAAGCAGACGACGCAGTACCCCCAGATGTGGGCCTTCCGTGGGCCAGAACCCTGGAGTGATCCAGCCTGATCGTCGATCAGGCAGGCGCCTTCAGGGCCGCGGAACCCCACTCGGGAACCGCGGCCCTTCTGTTTTCCCCAAAACGGGGAGGACGAGCCGAAGGCGCCTCGGGACGACAAGAGAACCCGGTACCCAGCCGACACCCGGTCCACCGGCCGGAAACGACCAGACGAGGACAACACCCCGTGCAACTCGAAGCGCACGCCCCGTCAGTACCGCCTTCACAAGCGATCACTCAGCTCGGCTCCACGGAGGACCCCGCCTTGCTCCCCCTCACCGCGCTCACCGCGCTCGACGACGCCATCGAGAACCTCGGCGTGCCCGTCCCCTGCCGTTCCTACGACCCGGAGGTCTTCTTCGCCGAGTCGCCGGCCGATGTCGAGTACGCCAAGTCGCTCTGCCGCACCTGCCCGCTGGTCGAGGCATGCCTCGCCGGTGCCAGGGAGCGGCGCGAGCCGTGGGGCGTCTGGGGCGGGGAGCTGTTCGTCCAGGGTGTTGTCGTCGCCCGGAAGCGGCCCCGCGGCCGCCCGCGCAAGAACCCGGTCACAGCATGAAGCTCGCAGGCATGAACACCGCCGGAACGATCGACCGTCCCCTCACGCACGACCCCAAGAAGCAGGCCCCTATGAAGCCGTCCACCAGCGAGCCCACCGGCTCGGCGACCCCAGACCTCGACACCCGAGGCGTGACAGCCTCGCGCCAGACGAACAGGACCCGTGAAATGCAACTCATCCCAGAAGCCCTGGCCCGTGCGCATATGCACGAGCTCCGGCATGACGCCCAGCGGGAGCGCCTGGCCATGAGCCTGGTCACCGCCCGGCGGATGCAGCGCCGTGCGGAGCGCGCCTCCCTGCGTGCCCGCCGCGCGCTCGCCGCCGCCGTCATGCAGTAGGCACTGCTCTCGCGGCACGCTGAGCGCACCCACCCGAAGCGGTGGCCTCCCGGTCCCGGGAGGCGAAGCCTTCCCTCGGGGGCCGGTCCGGCCGAACGGACCGGCCCCCGAGGCATGTCCGCGTCATCGGACCTACGTCCGCGCCGGACCCTCGCCTGCGCCTGACCTATGCCTGCGCCGCGGGTGCCTCCGGCAGTCCCTCCCTGTCGGACTCCGCCGCCTCCTCGCCCGCCTCCGGCGGGTCCTCCGGCAGGTCTTCCGGCAGGTCCTCCGGCAGCTCCGTCTCCGGGAGACCGGCGTCCGCAGGACCCGACTCCGGAGCGAAGCCCGGCAGCCACTGCTCCAGCTCCTCCCTGAGCCGCACCGTCGCGCCGAGCTGGCACAGCACACCGATGGTGCTCAGCGTCACCCGGTGGATCAGCAGATAGGACGGGGGCAGATTCAGCTGCTTGCCGAGCTGGTACGCGGGGGAGCGGGGGTCGGCGACCCGGGCCGCCTGACCGCGCATCCACGAGCGGGTGAAGGTGAAGGTGTCCACCTGCGCCGGCTCGATGATCGGCAGCAGATAGTCGAGGACCGCGTCGGGGTCCAGGTCCATGGACTCCTTGATGAACCCTTCCTCGCACAGCATCTCGTAGACCGGCTCGGCGTCGCCTCCCAGCGTCATGGACAGCGCCACCCCGATGGTCGACGGCAGACCGCCGGGGAGCCGGTCGACCGTTCCGAAGTCCAGCACACCGAGCCGCCAGCCGTCCTCGCCGTCCGGTCCCTCCGGCAGCAGCCGGAAATTGCCCGGGTGCGGATCGGCGTGCAGCAGGCCGGTGCGGGCAGGGCCGGAGAACAGGAAGCGCGCCAGCAGCTGACCGGCCCGGTCTCGCTGCTCCTCGGTGCCGCCGGAGATGATCTCCGACAGTGGGATGCCGTCCATCCACTCGGTCACCAGCACCTGGTCGGACTGGTGCACCACCGCCGGGACCCGCACATCCGGGTCTTCCGCGAACTCCGCCGCGTGCGCGGCCTGCGCCTGCGCCTCCAGCTCGTAGTCCAGCTCCTCGGAGACCCGGTCCTTCAGCTCCGCGATCAGCGGCTTGACATCCATTCCGGGGATCAGCGGGCCCAACAGCCGGACGAAGCGGCTCAGCTGGTTCAGGTCCGACAACAGTGCTTCACCGGCGCCCGGATACTGGACCTTGACCGCCACTTCCCGGCCGTCGTGCCAGACCGCCCGGTGTACCTGCCCGATCGAGGCCGCCGCGGCGGGCTTGTCGTCGAACTCCAGGAACAGCTCCCGCCAGTCCGCGCCCACCCGTTCCTCCAGCACGGCGTGCACCGTGCGGGTGGGCATCGGGGGTGCCGCTTCCTGGAGCTTGGTCAGTGCGGCGCGGTAGGGCCCGGCCACCTCCTCGGGCAGCGCGGACTCGAAGACGGACAGCGCCTGCCCGAACTTCATCGCACCCCCCTTCAGCTCACCGAGGACCTTGAAGAGCTGCTCGGCCGTACGCTGCTGGAGCTCCCGGCCGACGAGCTCCGCGGACTCGCCCACGATCCGCTTGCCCAGGCCCCAAGTGGCCCGGCCGGCGAAGCCGAGCGGGAGCGCGGCGAGCTTCGCGGTCCGGGTGACCGCCTTCCGGGGAAGATCAGACATGCGCCCTCCAAGTCCCTGTCGGCCGCGCCGCGCCGGTCTCGCGTCGCCGCTCGGCCGACGGCCGTTGCACCGCCATTGTCGCGCGCGGCCGGCCTCGCGTTGAGGAGTGCTCCCCCTCGGCTTTCTCCCCGGTCCGTGCCGAGGTGCTCCCTCTCCTCCTCTCCTTCGCCCCGCAGCCGCATGCCGGATGCGGGGCGACAGGGTGAGCGTCCCAGGTCAGAGCTGGTAGAGCTGCCTCCCAGCGGGTGCCGACGGCGGCTGGACCCGCCCCGTCGAGGAAGCTCAGGGCGTGGGCTGCGGCGAGTCCCGCGACCGTCGTGGCCAGGGTCAGATCACAGGCGCCCACCCGGCGCGCCCGCCCCGAACGCCACTGCGTGATCAGCCTGGGCCAGGCCGGGTCCTGGTCGGTGCGGTGCTGCTGGAGACAGCCCGCGCAGCCCGTCCGGCCGGGCAGCACCAGCGGACCGACGACACCGGTGCCCTCCACCACGCCCGCGTAGAGATGCGGAGTCCCGGAGATCATGAGCGGCTCGGCGAGGAACGGGTCCGGTGCGTGCACGGCGACCTCGTCACGCGGGGCGAGGACCACCAGCGACAGCCCCGGCTCGTCGTCGGGGCCGGGACCGGAGAGCCTGCCGAGGCGGGTGCGACGCGGTGGACGGTCCGGGGCCGCACGGCGCACCGCCGCCCGTGCCGCCTCGTCCCGCCGCTCGCCCACCGCCTCCGCCGGCAGCCCGCCCGGCGCCACATCCCACGGCTGCACCCGGCCCGCGTCACGGACATCCACCTCCCCGACGCCCGCTCCGGACAGCAGCGCCGCCAGCACCGAACCCACCCGGCCCGCACCCAGCACCCGTACCCGCAGGGCGCGCCGGGCGGCGAGGCGGCAGAGCCCGCCGCCCGGCTCCGCCGTGGTCAGCGACAGCGAGGCGAGATCCGGGCGCAGCCGCTCCAGCGCCTCCCCTCCTCTCTCCCGGAGGGCGGTCGCGGCGGGCGAGCAGTCCCGGGTGTCGTCGAGCAGGCCCGCCCGGCCCAGTCGGCCGACCAGCCGGTCGGCATGGCCTTCGGGCAGGTCCATCCGCCGGGCTTCCTCCCGCAGCAATGCCACGTCACGAGTGCCGTCGAGCAGCTCCAGGAAGCTGCCCGTGGCCAGGTCCACCGGACCCAGAGTGATCGCGTGCGCGGGAGTCATCCCGAACTGCACGGTGCCGAGATCGCGCCAGCCGCGGCGCAGCGCCGGTTTCACCATCGGATGCATGACGGGCCCCCGTGTCCCATGTGTCGCGCACACCCGGGCCGGGCGTGCGTCGTTGCGCCTTCCGTACGTCGGCCGAGCCGGTCCCGCTCGCTCCGACGACTGCCAGCATGACCGGGTTCCGGAATGTGTGCCGAGAGTTGTCCACAGGCACGGGGTGATCGTCGTACAAGCAGGCTGCGGGGAATTCGGCTGTCCACAGGCCCGGACCGCTGTCGGCGCCGACGGGTACCTTCGAGACGTGCCCAGCGAACCCACCGATCCCACCGGACCCACCGAACCCACCGAACCCACCGAACCCACCGATCCCACTGATCCCGCAGAACCCACCGCCCGGCAGTCGCGCGCCGAGCACGGTCCCGTCGAGGTCCGGCGGAGCGACCGGCGTCGCCGGACCGTCTCCGCGTACCGCGAGGGGGACCGCACCATCGTGCTGATCCCTGCCCGGATGTCGAAGGCGGAGGAGCGGCGCTGGGTCACCGCCATGCTCGACCGGCTAGCCGCCAAGGAGGCCAGGCGGACCGTGCCCGGCGGTGACGCCGAACTGACCGAGCGAGCCGGGCGGCTGTCGGAGCGGTACTTCGAGGGGCGGGCGCGGCCCGGTTCGGTGCGCTGGGTGACCAACCAGAACACCCGCTGGGGCTCGTGCACCCCGGCGGAGGGCACCATCCGGCTCTCGCACCGGCTGCGCGGGATGCCCGAGTACGTCATCGACTACGTGCTCTGCCACGAGCTGGCGCATCTGCTGGTGCCGGGTCACGGCCCGGACTTCTGGCGGCTGTTGGAGTCGTACCCGCGTACCGAGCGGGCCCGCGGCTATCTGGAGGGCGTGGCCGCCACGGCGGGGCTGCCGGACATGGCGCCGGAAGCATCGGACGACGAGGAGGTGTGAGCGTGGGAGAACGCGGTTCTGTACCGGGTGTGTACCGGCTCAGGCCGATGTGGGCATTTGCGGTTAGCCTGACGCGACGTAACTGCTTTCGGGACGGGGGACGGACGTAACGCATGTCCAGGGAATTCCAACGCGGCCACAAGGCCCGGATCAGTGACCTCACCGCGGGTACGGATCTGTACGTGGGTGTGCAGATCTCCGCCCCCGGACTGACCTTCGACATCAGCTGCTTCGGCCTCGACGCCGACGAACGCCTGTCCGACGACCGTTACTTCGTCTTCTTCAACCAGCCGAAGTCCCCCGAGGAGTCCATCCAGCTGCTGGGTGCCCAGGCGGGCGACACCGAGTCGTTCCGGATCACACTGGACCGGATTCCGGCCGGCATCCGGAAGCTGTCGTTCACCGCGACCATCGACGGCGACGGGCAGATGTCCCGGATCGCGCCCGGCTGTCTGCGCATCGTGGCGGGGGGTGAGGAGGTCGCGCGGTACTCCTTCACCGGCGCCGAGTTCTCCACCGAGCGCGCCGTCATGCTCGGCGACCTCTACCTCAAGGACGTCTGGCGGTTCGCCGCGGTCGGACAGGGCTTCGACGGCGGTCTGGAGGCGCTGCTGAAGAACTTCGGCGGCGAGGTCGCCGAGGAGGAGGCGGCCGCGCCGGTCCAGCCGGAGCCCGCGAGCCTTGCCGCCCCCGGCTTCGCGCCGCCCGCCTTCGCCGTACCCGCAGGACCGGCCACGCCCCCCGCGGCCCAGTCGTTCACCCCGCCTCCGGCGTCCCGGCCCGACGTGCACGCGGCTCCTACCCTGGTCGAACCCCTGACCCCGCCCTCCGGCACCGTCCCGCCGCCCGGCCCGGCACCCGCCGCCTACGGTCGGCAGCCGACCCCGTCTGCCCCATCGACCCCGCCCGCCCCACCGAGCGCACCCCCGCCACCGGGCTACGGCCGGCCCCCGGCCCCGCCGACGCCCCACGGCTACGGTCAGCCATCGGCCGCCCCCGCACCCCCCGGCTACAACTCCCCGCCCCCTCACGGCGGACAACCGGCCGCCCCCACGCCCCCCGGCTACGGCCAGGGCACCCCCTCCTACGGTGTCCCGCAGGGCATGCCTCAGGGAGCGGCCGGAGTGGGCCCCGCGCTGCGGAAGTTCAAGGAGGCGCCCACCGGACAGCGCTGGACCCAGCAGAACCACAAACTGGTCCGCGTCGATCTCGGCGCCGACGGCCGGCCGGTGCTGGCCCGGCAGGGCAGCATGGTGCTCTACCAGGGCAAGGTCGACTTCAACTACAAGGGCGCCGGATTCGCCGGACGGCTGGTGGGCAACGCCACCGGCCAGGAGATGCAGTTGATGCGCTGCACCGGCCAGGGACAGGTGTTCCTCGCCGACAACTCCACCCACCTCCACCCGATCGAGCTCCAGGGCGACGCGATCTGCGTCTCCGCCGAGAACGTCCTCGCCTTCGACGAGAGCCTCCAGTACGAGGTCCGCCGGATCGAGGGCCACGGCATCCCCGGCGGCGCGCTGTTCACCATGCAGTTCCAGGGCACCGGCACGCTCGTCGTCAAGACCCACGGCGCACCCGTGGTGCTGCCGGTCACGCCCACGACCTTCGCCGACTGCCACGCGGTCGTCGCTTGGTCCGCCGGCGCACAGGTGATCGTCTCCAGCCAGGTCCGGATGCGCCGCAACGCCTACGCGGGCGACACCGGGGAGAGCGTGAACCTCCAGTTCCGGGGCGCGCCCGGCAACTTCATCGTCGTCCAGCCGTACGAGGTCTGAGGGAGCCCGTCATGAACCAGCCGCTCGCGGGCTTCGCCCCCGCACCCGTCACCGCCCGCATGGAGAACCACGGCAGTCACATGCTGAAGGTCGCCATGCAGACCGGCAATGACCTCCTCGCGCGCGTGGGCTCGATGATCGCCTACGAGGGCTTCATCCAGTACGAGCCCAACCCGCCCGCCGTCCGCCAGATCGCCCGTGACTGGATGACCGGCGAGGGCGCCCCGCTGATGAAGTGCTCCGGCGACGGCCTGCTCTACCTCGCCGACTACGGCGCCGACGTGGTAGTGGTCAACCTCGACGGCGACGGCATCTCCGTCAACGCCACCAACCTGCTCGCCTTCGACGCCCAGCTGACCTGGAGCGTGGAGCGGGTCAAGGGACTCGCCAAGTTCACCGGGCAGGGCCTGTGGAACACCCGGATCTCCGGGCAGGGCTGGGTCGCGCTGACCTCGCGCGGCACCCCGATCGTCGTTGACTGCGGCGGCGGCGAGGACGAGACCTATGTCGACCCCGACGCCCTGGTGGCGTGGTCCCCGAACCTCAAGGTGAAGGGCAAGCGCAGCTTCAAGGCGCAGTCGCTCATCGGCCGGGGCAGCGGCGAGGCATACCAGATGGCGTTCTCCGGGCAGGGCATCGTGGTCGTCCAGCCCAGCGAGGACAGCACCGACCGCCTGCGGTTCCGGGGCTGAGGGGGAGCACACACCATGCAGAGTCCGCTTTTCGCGCACAACGACCTCCAGACCCAGGAGCGCTGGAGCCTGCAGAACGCGCAGTTGCTCCGCGTCACCCTGGAGGGCCACGACGACCTGCTGGCCCGTAAGGGCAGCATGGTCGCCTACCAGGGCCTGGTCGAGTTCGACGCCGAGTACCGGAGCCAGGGCCAGCGCCGGGCGACGGCCCACACCGGTGAGGGCCTGGACCTGATGCGCTGTCACGGCCAGGGCACCGTCTACCTCGCCAACCTCGCCCAGCACGTCCACATCCTGGACATCGAGCAGGACGGCCTGACCGTCGACAGCTCCTACGTCCTCGCCATGGACTCCTCGCTGCACCACGAGGTCATCGCCGTGGACAGCCTCTACGGCATCTCCGGCTCCGGGAAGTACCAGCTCAACATCACCGGACGCGGCAAGGTCGCCCTGATGACCTCCGGGGCGCCGCTGCTCATGCAGGTCACACCGGACCGCTATGTCAACTGCGACGCGGACGCCATCGTCGCCTGGTCCACCTCCCTGCGGGTGCAGTTGCAGGCCCAGACCCACTCCTCCGGGGTGTGGCGGCGGCGCGGCAGCACCGGTGAGGGCTGGGAGCTGAGCTTCATGGGCTCCGGCTTCGCCCTGGTGCAGCCCAGCGAGCTGCTGCCGCCGCAGCACGCGCAGACAGGCGACGGTGTCGCGGCCCAGTTCGGCATGGGACAGCAGGGGGCGCGGGGGCAGAACCAGGGCAACGTCTGGAGCTGACCATGCGCGGCGGACGTGCCGGCACGCACGGAGGGGGCGCCCACCGTGGCGGGCGCCCCTCACACGACTCCGGTCACAGCCGGGCGAGGGTGGCCTCCAGCAGCCGTACTACCGAGTCGTCCGCCACGTCCGCCACCTCGTCGTAGCCGAACCAGCGCAGATCCAGCGACTCGTCGCTGATCGCGTGCTCGGCGCCGTGCGGGGCCAGGACCGCGTACTGCACGTCGTAGTGCCAGCGGCACGGTGCCGGGATCGGGTGCCGGTCCAGGCGGACCGGGCCGCCGGGCAGCAGGGTCAGACCCAGGATGCCGGACTCCTCCGTCGCCTCGCGCAGGGCCGCGTCCGCCACGGAGCTGTCGCCCGGCTCGCAGTGGCCGCCCATCTGGAGCCACATGCGCAGCTTCCTGTGCAGGGTGAGCAGGACGCGGTCGCGCTCGGGGTCGATCACCAGGGCGCTGGCCGTGAGGTGCCCCGCGTGGCAGGACTTCCACATGCCGTCCGGCTGGGTGGCCAGGTGGGTCAGATAGGCGTCGCGCAGCCCGGAATGGTCCTCGTAGCCCTTGAGTACGAGGACCGCGTCGTCATGCAGGCTCACTCGGTCTGATCGCCCTTGCTCTCGCCCCTGCCGTCGGCCTCGTCCCTCTCGGCCCCCTCAGCCCCCTCGCCCCCCTCGTCCTTCTCGGCCTTCTCGTCCTTCCTCAGGTCGGGCTTCCGCTCGCCGCCGCCCGCCGCCTCGCCGAGCATCTTGTCCAGCTCGGAGAAGTCCAGCTGCTCGCGGTGGACGAAGCCGTCCGGGTCGTCCAGGTCGGTGGCCGTCGGCAGCATGTCGGGGTGGTGCCACAGGGCGTCCCGGCCGTCGACCCCGCGCGCGTCCGCGAGCGAGGCCCACAGGCGGGAGGCGTCCCGCAGCCGGCGCGGGCGCAGCTCCAGACCGATCAGGGTGGCGAAGGTCTGCTCCGCCGGACCGCCGCTGGCGCGACGGCGGCGCAGCGTCTCGCGCAGCGCGTCGGCGGAGGACAGGCGCGGCTTCGCGGCCGCGTGGACCACCGCGTCCACCCAGCCCTCGACCAGCGCGAGCGCCGTCTCCAGCCGGGCCAGCGCCGCCTTCTGCTCGGGCGTGTCCTCGGGCTGGAACATGCCTTGCTGCAACGCGTCCTGAAGCTGCTCGGGGTTCTGCGGGTCGAACTGGCCGACCACGTCCTCCAGCTTGGCGGTGTCGACCTTGATGCCGCGCGCGTACCCCTCGACCGCGCCGAACAGGTGCGAGCGCAGCCACGGCACATGGGCGAAGAGGCGCTGGTGGGCCGCCTCGCGCAGGGCGAGGTAGAGCCGCACCTCCTCCATGGGGACACCCAGGTCCTTGCCCAAGGCGTCCATGTTGACCGGGAGCAGCGCGGCCCTGCCCGCCGGGCCCAGCGGCAGCCCGATGTCGGTGGAGCCGACGACCTCGCCCGCGAGCACGCCGACGGCCTGCCCGATCTGGGTGCCGAACATGGCGCCGCCCATGGAGCGCATCATGCCGATCAGCGGGCCCGCCATGGCCTGCATCTCCTCCGGCAGGACATCGCCCATGGCCGCGCCGACCCGCTCGGCGACCGGGTCGACCAGTTCCTTCCAGGCCGGGAGCGTCGCCTCGACCCACTCCGCGCGCGACCACGCCACGGCGGTGTTCGCACCGGAGGGCAGCGAGGTCGCGTCGTCCAGCCACAGGTCGGCCAGGCGCACGGCCTCCTGGGCGGCGGAGTGCTCGGAGGGGCCGACGCTCGCGTCCTTGACACCGTCCGAGGTGCCCTGTGCGACCGTCTGGCGGGCGATCTGCTTGGCCATGTCCCAGTTCACCGGGCCGCCCTCATAGGAGAGCATCTGGCCCAGCTGCTGGAACGCGGCGCCCAGGTCTCCCGGGTTCAGTGAGCCGAACATCGCGGCGAGCGGATTGTCGGCGCCGGGGGCACCGAAGCCACCGGCTCCCGGCAGGCCGCCGAACCCGAACGGGTTGGCCGGTCCCTGCCCACCACCGCTCTGCTGGTCCTTCTTCTTGCCTTCGTCGCCGTCGTCCGGCTCCTCCGGCGGAAGGCCGAATCCGAATGGGGTGTCACTCACGGGGTTCCTCGGCTGGTAAGGCCACCGGTTCTCTCCGGCGGCGCGGCTGCCCGACTTCACCACCCAGCGTAGACACCCGGACCGGATAGGGCCTCGGTGCTTCGCCCACAGCCGGGCTGCGGCAGGATGGATGCACCTGGTACGGGCGCGTCGTCCGCGCTCGTACTGAAGACAACCGCTGGAGACGCCCGGTGAGTTCCCCAGATCCGCAGGTTCGCGCAGCGCGAAACCCCTCATCTCCGCCCGCATCGCCCTCGTCCGCCGTACGCGGGCCCGTCGTCGCGGTCACCGGCGCCGCCGCCGGGATCGGCGCACTGCTCACCGAGCGGCTCGCGGCGTCCGAGGAGATCCGGCAGGTGGTGGCCATCGACGAGCGGCGCGGGGAGTGCGCCGAGGCCGCATGGCACATCCTCGACGTGCGGGACCCGGCCATCGCGGAGAAGCTGCGCGGCGCCGACGTCGTCGTCCACCTGGCGCTCGACCTGGACCTGGGCAGCGACGCGGCCGCCCGAACCGCCTACAACGTGCGCGGCACCCAGACCGTACTGACCGCCGCGGCCGCCGCCGGGGTGCACCGGGTGGTGCTGTGCACGTCCGCCATGGTCTACGGGGCGCTCCCGGACAACGAGCTGCCGCTGTCGGAGGACGCCGAGCTGCGCGCGACCGCCGACGCCACCGGGGTCGCGGACCTGCTGGAGATCGAACGCCTGGCCCGCCGCGCGCCCCGCGCGCACCCCGGCCTGAACGTCACCGTGGTGCGCCCCGCGCTGCTGGTCGGCGGCACGGACACCGCGCTGACCCGGTACTTCGAGTCGCCCCGGCTGCTCGTGGTCGCCGACTCGCGGCCCGCCTGGCAGTTCTGCCACGTCGACGACCTGTGCTCGGCGCTGGAGTACGCCGTGCTGGAGAAGGTCGACGGGGAACTGGCCGTCGGCTGCGACGGCTGGCTGGAACAGGAGGAGGTCGAGGAGCTGAGCGGCATCCGGCGCATGGAGCTGCCCTCCGTGGTGGCCCTCGGCGCCGCCGCCCGGCTGCACCGGATCGGGCTCACCCCGTCCCCGGCGGGCGACCTGGCGTACACCATGCACCCGTGGGTGGTCAGCGGGAGCAGGCTGCACTCGGCCGGATGGCGGCCGAGCCGCACCAACGAGGAAGTGCTCGCGGAGCTGCTGGAGGAGGTCGCCGGACGGCACACGGTCGCCGGACGCAGGCTCGGCCGCAAGGACGCCACGGCGGCGGGCGCGGCGGGCGCGACCGTGGCCCTGCTGGGCGCGGCGGCGGTGGTACGCCGGGCCCGCAAGGCACGGCGCCGGGTCTGAGCGCCGACGGGCCGCCCCCACCCGGCCGGACCTCACGCCCCGCCTCCCGCGCGGCACGCGGCACGGGCACCACGGAGACATGGCGCCGCGAGGCACGCGGCACCACGCGGACATGGCGCCGTGCGGCGTGCGGCACCATGGAGACATGGCACTCGCGAACGAACACCCCAGTGAGCAGGCGGCCCCCAGCCCCATCAGGCTGATCGGCATCCGGGACACGCCGCTCTCGGTGGACGAGGTGTTCGCCGCCCTCGGGGACGCGGCGGCGGGTGGCATCTCCCTGTTCGTGGGCACCGTGCGCGACCACGACGGGGGCGCGGAGGTCGACGCCCTCGGCTACTCCTGCCACCCCACCGCCGCCGACGAGCTGCGGCGCGTCGCGGAGAAGGTCGTCGCGGAGTACCCGGTGCGGGCCCTGGCGGCCGTCCACCGGGTGGGTGAGCTGGCCGTCGGTGACCTGGCCGTCGTCGTCGGCGTGTCGTGCCCGCACCGGGCCGAGGCGTTCGCGGCCTGCCGGAAGCTCATCGACGACATCAAGCACGAGGTGCCGGTCTGGAAGCACCAGCGGTTCTCGGACGGCACCGAGGAATGGGTCGGCGCCTGCTGACCCGGGCGGGCCGGTGACGTTCGGCCCATCGGGTGCTCCGGTTGCGTAACCGCACCCCGCGCGTGAGCGTTGATCCTGCGAATGGTTAATCTGCTGATCACTCAGTTCGCGGATGCTCATGGGGTTGGGAGGCCGGCATGGCGGTGCTCGCCTGGTTGCTGATTCCGCTGATCGCCGCGGTCGCGGCCGGTCTGTGGGGAAGCTGGGCCAACCGGACCCGCAGAACCCGCGGGGACGGACCCGAACTCGACGGCTACGCGCGGTTCCGCGAGGCCATGGAGAAGTCCCACACAGGGGCTCCCGGCGCCTGACAGGGGTGCCCTGACGGGGCGCTGACACACGTGTCCCGTACTGTCGTGCCATGCCACGCCGTACCGCGACGATGCTCGCGTCCACCCTGATGCTGATCGCGCTGCTCTGCGCGGGAGTGCTCATCCCCGTGCCGTACGCGGAGATGTCGCCGGGGCCGACCGTGAACACGCTCGGGGACCACGACGGCGAACCGGTGCTCCAGGTCTCGGGCCACCGCACCTATCCGGCCGACGGTCATCTGAACATGACCACCGTCCGGGTGACCAGCGCCGACTTCCGGATGAACCTGGTCGAGGCGGTCTACGGCTGGCTGGCCCACGACACCAAGGTCGTCCCGCACGACACGCTCTACCCGGACGGCAAGACCGAGGAGCAGTCCACCCAGGAGAACGCCGAGGAGTTCAGCCAGTCCCAGGAGAGCGCCAAGGTCGCCGCCCTGGAGCAGCTGCACATCCCGGTGACGTCCTGGGTGATCGTCTCCACGGTGATCAAGGACTCCCCGGCCGAGGGCACGCTGCACGCCGGTGACGTGATCAAGGCCGTCGACGGCACGCCGGTCAAGCAGCCCGCGGACGTCGCCAAGCTGGTGACCAGGCACGAGCCGGGCCAGAAGGTCGTCTTCACCGTCGTCCCCGCCAAGGAGCAGGCGGCCGCCGAGAAGGCGCACCGGACGGCGACGAGGACGCGGGACGTGACGATCACCACCACGGGCTCCTCCGGGAGCCCAGCCGGCAAGGGCGCCCGGCGCGCCATCGTCGGGATCTCCGCCGGGACCGACCACACCTTCCCGTTCACCGTCGACATCAAGCTCGCCGACGTGGGCGGTCCCAGCGCGGGCCTGATGTTCTCGCTCGGCATCTACGACAAGCTCACCCCGGGCAGCCTCACCGGCGGCAAGTTCATCGCGGGCACCGGCACCATCGACGACGACGGCACGGTCGGCCCCATCGGCGGCATCGAGATGAAGACGGTCGGCGCGCGCGACAAGGGCGCCCAGTACTTCCTGACCCCCGCTGACAACTGCGCCTCCGCCGCCAAGGACACCCCGGGCGGCCTCACCCTGGTCAAGGTGAAGAAGATCGGCGACGCCCTAGACGCTTTGAAGGAC
>NZ_JBHXLV010000038.1:0-40672 GCF_042721685.1 Streptomyces sp. NPDC058459
AGCGCGGGTCGCCCACCGTGATGTGGCTCTCCAGTGTGGTGATGTCGTCCAGTTCGCTCCTGGCCTTCTCGTCACCGGTGATGTGGCTCTCCTGCGGGGTGATCTCCGGCGCGGCGGCCGCCTTGGCGCCCTCACCGGTGATGTGGCTCTCCTGCGTGGTGACTTCGTCGGACTTCCTGGCGTCGCTCATCGGCGTGCTCCGTTGCTCTGAGACGTGCTGTGGTGGCCGGGACCGGCCGGGCCGCTCCCCCGAGGGCGTCCGGACGGACCCGGTCACCCGTCGGCCGCCGGGCGGGTGGCCGACGGCACTGCCGATCCGCCCGCCCCCGTGCGGCGGATCGGTTGTGAGAAGACTGCACGGGCACGATAAACGAACGATGAACGCCGGCTCCCGCGCGCTCACGCGGGCCCCGCACATCCCGTCGTCGCAGGTGACAGCAGTTCCCGCAGGGCGACCGCCTCCGCCGAGCCCAGCCGGTCGTAGACGCTCAGCGCGTCCGTCCAGCAGGCCCGTGCCCGGTCCGAGGCGCCCAGCGCGGCCAGGGACCTGCCGAGCACGGTGAGGACGCCCGCGCGGCGCCAGTCGCCGCCCACGTGGAGCAGGACCGAGAGCGACTGCTCGGCCAGTGCCGCTGCCGCGGCGGGGCGTTCGGCGAGCTGGAGTTCGGCGAGCCGGAAGAGGGTCATGCCCTCCCACAGCCGCTGCCTGCTGTCCCGGAAGATGGTCAGCGCCTCGGTGAGCCGGGCCTCCGCCTCCTCCGCGCGCCCCGCCTCGGCAAGCGCCAGCCCGAGCGCGTAACTCCCGTTCGCCAGGCGGACGGTGAGGCCCAGGTGCCGGTAGACGGCGACGCCGGACCCGGCCAGCTCCACCGCGCTGTCGACCCGGCCCATCGACAGGTGCACCCGCGACAGATTGCACAGCGCGCTCGCCTCGCCCGGCAGGTTGCCGTCCGCGCGGTAGGCGGTCAGGGTGCGCTGGAGGTAGCTCTCCGCCTCGGCGGGCCGGCCCCGGTAGGCGGCCACGATCCCGCGCTCACTGGGCGCGTTGCAGTCGATCCACGGGTCACCGGCCGGCCCGGCCAGCTGCACCGCCCGCTCGGCCTCCGCCTCCGCCTCGTCGAACCGGCCCGCGTTCAGGTGCACTTGGGCCAGTGTGGTGCGGGCCCGGCCCTCCACCAGCGCGTCCCCGGCCCCGGCCGCCGCGTCCCGTACGACGGTCGCCGCCGCGCCGAACTGGCGGGCATTGGCGCCGGATTCGGCGAGATCCTTGACGACGAGCAGCAGATCCACCGCCCGCCGCAGGCTGCCCTCGGCCACCGACTGCCGTACGCAGGCCAGCAGGCAGTCGGCCTCCACGTACAGCCAGTCCAGCGCGTCCCGGTGCCCGGCGAAGGACAGCCCCTCGTGGTCGTAGGGGTGCAGATGCTCCACGGTCCGGTCGCCGGGGCGCTCGATGGCGTACACCCGCGCGGCCGTGGCCAGGTAGAAGTCCAGCAGCCGGGAGAGCGCGGCGGCCCGCTCACCGGGCTCGCGCTCGTCCCGCTCGGCACGGAGACGCGCGTAGAGCCGTACGAGGTCGTGGAGGCGGTAGCGGGCGGGTGCGGCCGACTCCAGCAGCGAGGTGTCGACCAGCGACTCCAGCAGGTCCTCGGTGTCCTGCGGGCCGAGGTCCAGCAGCGCGGCGGCGGCCGCCAGCGACAGGTCGGGGCCGTCGGCCAGGCCCAGCAGCCTGAACGCCCGCGCCTGGGCCGGTTCGAGCTGGCCGTAGCCCAGCTCGAAGGTGGCCTTGACCGCGAGGTCGCCGGCCCGCAGCTCGTCCAGCCGACGCCGCTCGTCCGCCAGCTTGGCCGCCAGCACCGAGGTGGTCCAGGTGCGGCGGGCGGCGAGCCGGGAGGCGGCGATCCTGATGGCCAGCGGCAGGAACCCGCACGCGGCCACCACGTCCAGCGCGGCCTCCTTCTCGGCCGCGACCCGCTCCTTGCCCACGATCTTCGTGAACAGCGACAGCGCCTCCTCGGGCGACAGCACGTCCAGGTCCACCAGACGCGCCCCCGCGAGCCCGGTCATCCGCACCCGCGAGGTCACCAGCGCCGCGCACCCCCCGGTGCCGGGCAGCAGCGGCCTGATCTGCGCCGCGTCCTTGGCGTTGTCTAGCAGCACCAGCACCCGGCGCCCGTCCAGCACCGAGCGGTACAGCGCGGCCCGCTCCTCCGGCGAGTCCGGCACCGCCGAGTCCGCCGTGCCGAGCGCCCGCAGGAACGCGCCGAGCACCGTCTGCGGCTCCGCCGGACGCGGGCCCGCCCCCTGGAGGTCGACGTACAGCTGCCCGTCCGGGAACGCGGCCCGCGCCCGGTGTGCCACGTGCACCGCGAGGGTGGTCTTGCCGACGCCGCCGATGCCGGCCAGCGCGGACACCGCCATCACCCGGTCCTCCGCCTCCGAGGCCGACGCCAGCACCTCACCCAGCTCGGTCACGAACCCCGCCCGGCCGGTGAAGTCGGGCACGGCGGCCGGAAGTTGGGCGGGACGTACGAGGACCGCGGGAGATCCTTCGGCCGGGCCGGGCTCCGTGAGCGCCGGGTCGGCCCGCAGGATGCGCTGCTGGAGGTCGCTGAGCCCCGCACGCGGGTCCACGCCCAGCTCCTCCGCGAGCAGCCGCCGGGTGTCCGCGTACACCGCCAGCGCCTCCGCCTGCCGGCCGCCGCGGTACAGGGCCAGCATCAGCAGCTCGCGGAAACGTTCGCGCAGCGGGTGCTCGGCGGTCAGCGCGGTCAGCTCCGAGACGGCCTCGGCGTGGCTGCCCTGCTCCAGGTCCAGCTCCAGCCGGGATTCGAGGAGCCCGAGCCGCCACTCCTCCAGCCGCACCCGCTGCGCCTCGGCGTACGGTCCGGGTACGCCCGCCAGCGGCTCGCCGTCCCACAGTGCCAGCGCCCGGTTCAGCGTCTCCCGTGCCGCGCCCGACTCGCCCGCGCCGCGCGCCTTCTCGGCCTGTGCGGCGAGTTCCTGGGCGACGACGAGGTCCAGCGGGGCGGCGGTCCGGATGGCGTACCCGCTGGACTCGCTGACCAGGACGCCGGGTTCGAGCACCTTGCGCAGCCGGGACGCGTAGGTCCGGACGGCCGCGAGCGCCCTGGGGGGCGGTTCGGTCCCCCAGAGCGCGTCGATCAGTTCGGCCGCCGTGGCGGTACGGCCGTCCCGCAGTAACAGGGCTGCTAACAGGGCCCGTTGCTGCGGTGAGCCGGTGGGGACCGGCGCTTCACCGCGCCAGGCCCGCACCGGCCCGAGTACCCCGAACCGCAGCACGGCGGGACCGGAGGCCCGCTGCTCAGGCATCCCCGTCCCACCGTCCATGCGTACCCCCTGGGCAATCCGGCTTCCGCGGCCAGTCTGCCTTCTTCCCGGCACTCGCGTCAGCCGTGCGGACACCGATCACAAGGCGGCGCGGGGGACTTCACGACGTGTTCACACGCGCCGGCTCAGCGCTTGGTGGTGCTGTTGAACAGCGAGCGGGACCAGAGATAGCCGACCAGGGCGATCCCGGCGCACCAGGCGAGCGAGATCCAGCCGTCGTCACCGATGGCGGAGCCGGTGAGCAGGCCGCGCAGGGTCTCGGTCATCGGGGTGAACGGCTGGTGCTCGGCGAACCAGCGCAGCCCCGGCGCCATGGACCCGGCCGGCACGAACGCGGAGCCGAGGAACGGCAGGAACTGCACCAGCAGCGGCTTGTTGCTCGCGGACTCCACGGTCTTGGAGATCAGGCCGAGCGCCACCGAGAGCCAGGTCACCGCGAACGCGACGGCCGCGAGGAACCCGGCAGCCGCCAGCCACTCCAGCGGGTTCGCGTCGGGCCGGAACCCGAGGGCGAGCGCGACCCCCATCACCAGGACGAGGCTCACCATCGTCTGGAGGACGCTGCCGATGACATGCCCGGTCATGAACGACGAGCGGGTGATGTTCATGGTGCGGAAGCGGTTGATGATGCCCTCGGTCATGTCCGAACACACCGCGATCGAGGTCGACATGGCCCCGGCCGCCACCCCCATGACGATCACACCGGGGACCAGGTACTCCAGGTAGTCGCCGCGCCCGCCGCCCATGCCGCTGCCGATCGCGTCCCCGAAGGCGTACACGAACAGCAGCAGCATCAGGATCGGCAGCATCGAGCTGCCGAGCGAGACGGCCGGATAGCGGACGGCGTGCTTGACGTTGCGCCGCAGCATCGTCAGGGAGTCGTGCACGGCGTAGGTGAGAGTGCTGCTCATCGCTGGGTCTCCTTGGCGCGGGCGTGGGTGGTGCCGGGGGTGCCGGGGGTGTCGGTGGTGCCGGTGGTGCCGGGGGTGACGGTGGTGCCGGTGGTGCCGGGGGTGACGGCGAGCGGGGTGCCGGTGGCGCCCTGGCCGGTGAGCGCGAGGAACACGTCGTCCAGGTCGGGGGTGTGCACGGAGAAGCCGGACGCCTCGGCCCCGGCCGCGTCGAGCCGGTCGAGCAGGGCGCGCAGCGCGTCCAGGCCGCCGTCGCCGGCCACCCGGAGGGCGAGGTTCTCGTCGTCCCGGGCGGCGCCGGGGAAGGCCGCCGCCGCGCGCTCGTACGCGTCGGGGCCGGAGAACCGCAGCCGGACGTGGGCGCCGGGGATGCGGGCCTTCAGTTCGTCGGCGGTGCCCTCGGCGACGATCCGGCCGCCGTCGAGGACGGCGATCCGGTCGGCCAGCTGGTCGGCCTCCTCCAGGTACTGGGTGGTGAGGAAGACCGTGGTGCCACCCGCGACCAGCGAGCGGACGGTGTCCCACATGGTGCGGCGGCTGCGCGGGTCGAGCCCGGTGGTCGGTTCGTCCAGGAAGATCACCTGGGGGTCGCCGACCAGGGTCATGGCGAGGTCGAGCCGCCTGCGCATGCCGCCGGAGAAGGTCGCGGCCCGCTTGCCCGCCACGTCCGCGATCTCGAACCGCTCCAGCAACTCCGCCGTACGGGCCCGCCCTTCGCGCTTGCCGAGGCGGAGCAGGTCGGCCATGAGGAGCAGGTTCTCCTCGGCGGTGAGGAGGTCGTCCAGCGCGGCGAACTGGCCGGTGACACCGATCGCTGAGCGTACGCCGTCCGGGGCGGCGGAGATGTCGTGGCCCGCGATCCGGGCCGTGCCGCCGTCGGCCGCGACGAGCGTGGAGAGGATCTGGACGGTGGTGGTCTTCCCGGCGCCGTTCGGGCCGAGCAGGGCGAACACGGTTCCGGCGGGGATGCGCAGGTCGATGCCGTCCAGCACGGTCTTGTCGCCGTACGACTTGCGCAGGCCGGTGACGGAGACGGCGGGGGTCCCGTCGGTCCCGTCGGTCGCTTTTCTGGGCGTGGGCATGACAGATGAAGGCATGGGGCCCTCCTGAGGGCTGGAGTGGGAAGAAGGGGGGGAGGCCGGCTCAGACGCGGGCGCGGAGGATGTCGACGTTGCCCCAGTTGGTGCGGGCATGGATCTTGACGATGTCCTCGGCGTCCCCGGCGTCCCCGGCGTCCCCGGCGTCCTCGCGGTCCTCGGCGTCCTCCGGCGCCCCGGCGGATGCGAGCGCGTTGCGCACCTGGCCGTGGGTGGAGCTGACGTCGAGCCAGGCGGCGGTGCCCTCGCGGACGCCGATCTCGATGGAGCCGTGGGCGGTCTCCAACCGGACCTCACCGCGCGCGACTTCGGCGACGCGCAGAGGGCCGTTGCTCGTGGTGCCGGTGACGGACGCCTCAGTGCGGCCGATGTCGATGCCGCCGTTGGCGCCGCTCACGCGGAGGTCGCCGGTGACGGCGGCCAGGACGGTGGTGCCGTTGGTGTTCTTCAGCACGGCCGGGCCGTCGATGGTGCCGACCCGGATGCTGCCGCTGCTGCTGCTGATCTCGGCGGCGCCCACGACGTGGTCCACGGTGACCGAGCCGTGTGCCACGGTCAGCCTCAGCGGGCCGGTGGCGTCCAGGCGTACGTCGCCGGTGGAGGTCTTGACCCGGACCTCGCCCAGGCGGCCCTCGCCGAGGATCTGGGTCCAGGAGCCGGTGACCTCGGCGGAGGAGCCGGCGGGCAGGTGGACCGTCACGTCCACCAGGCCGGAGGGGCCGATGAGCAGGCGCTCCCGCGTCCGGACGGTCAGGGTGCCGGCGGCGAAGCCGACCTCGGTCTGCTCGGCGGCCCGTACGTCCTTGTCCCGCTTCGGGTCGTGCGGCGCGACCTCGACCACGGTGTCCGTGCGGTCGTCCGCGACGAACCGGAGCGAACCGGCGCCGACGTGTGCGGTGACCGCGATGGGCTGAGGGGTGTCGAAAGAAGGCATGGCTGTCCCGTCCTCTTGGCTCGTCAGGTCGTCCCCGCAGGTGGGGGCGTGAAGGTGGGTGAGAGGTGGAGAGGTGGAGAGGTGGCGCTGGGGCGCGGGGCGCTGGGGCTAGCGCACCCAGCCCGTGAAGCTCTGGCCGATCGTGCGGGTCTTCTCCGCCGGGCGCGGCCGGCCGCCGCCGTCCACCGCGGCCGAGACGGCGCGCACCAGCCAGGCGTTGACCGAAAGCCCCTCGCGGCCCGCCGCCTCCTCGGCGCGCGTCTTGAGGTGCGCCGGGAGCCGGAGGTTGACGCGGGCGGTGCCGCCCTCGTCGGCCTCGGCGGCCGGCTGGGGCGCGGCCGGCGCGGGGGCCGCCTCCGCCGGAGCGGACTCGGCCGGTGCTGCCGTGACCACGAACTCGGGGTCGAGTCCCCGCAGCCGTACGTCGACCGAGCCGGGGGCCAGCTCGCGGGTGATCTCGTCCATCGCGGCGGAGAGCACGTGGAGCATGGTCAGGCGGGTCGCCGACTCCAGCGGGGCGGTCAGCCGCTCCGCCAGCTCGCGCGCCTCCTCGCCGCCGGCCTCGGCGGCCACCGCGAGTTCCCGGCGGAGGGTGTCGACATACGGGGTGAGGTCCATGGCATTAGCTTGGCACCATTGTGGCGCCATGGCAACCCCTATTGGCACCGAATGGCGCTGAGTGGCGTCATGTGGTGCCAATAGGGTGGCGCACATGGCGCCACTCGGATGGCGCACGTGGTGTCACGTCGGTCTCCCGTCGGTCCGGTCCGGTGCCGGCCACCCGCCCGAAAAGCGCCCGTAGCTCACGATCACGCCGAACGTATGCTCTGGGAATGACGACTTCCGCGACCCCCGGAACCGGCCCCACCGAGAACTCCATGCGTCGCGCCCTCAAACGTGCCCGCGACGGTGTCGCCCTCGACGTGTCCGAGGCGGCGGTGCTGCTCCAGGCCCGCGGCGAGGCCCTCGACGACCTCACCGCGTCCGCGGCACGCGTACGGGACGCGGGACTCGACGCGGCGGGGCGGCCCGGAGTCATCACGTACTCGAAAAGCGTCTTCATCCCGCTGACCCGGCTGTGCCGCGACAAGTGCCACTACTGCACCTTCGTCACCGTCCCCGGCAAGCTGCGCCGCGCGGGCCGGGGGATGTTCATGTCGCCGGACGAGGTGCTGGACATCGCCCGCAAGGGAGCCGCGCTCGGCTGCAAGGAAGCCCTCATCACCCTCGGCGACAAACCCGAGGACCGCTGGCCCGAGGCGCGCGAATGGCTGGACGCGCACGGCTACGACGACACGATCGCCTACGTACGCGCCATCTCCATCCGCGTCCTGGAGGAGACCGGCCTGCTGCCCCACCTCAACCCCGGCGTCATGAGCTGGACCGACTTCCAGCGGCTCAAGCCGGTCGCGCCGAGCATGGGCATGATGCTGGAGACCACCGCCGAGCGCCTCTGGTCCGAGCCCGGCGGCCCGCACCACGGCTCCCCGGACAAGGAACCCGCCGTACGGCTGCGGGTGCTGGAGGACGCCGGCCGCTCCTCCGTGCCCTTCACCTCCGGACTCCTCATCGGCATCGGGGAGAACCACCAGGAGCGCGCGGAGTCCCTGTTCGCGCTGCGGAAGGTCGCGCGCGCCTACCACGGCGTGCAAGAGCTGATCATCCAGAACTTCCGCGCCAAGCCGGACACCGCGATGCGCGGCATGCCCGACGCCGAACTGGACGAGCTGATCGCCACCGTCGCCGTCGCCCGGCACATCATGGGCCCCGCCGCCTGCCTCCAGGCCCCGCCCAACCTGGTCGACAGCGAGTACGAGCGGCTGATCGGCGCCGGGATCGACGACTGGGGCGGGGTCTCGCCGCTCACCATCGACCACGTCAACCCCGAGCGCCCCTGGCCGCAGATCGAGGAGCTGACCGAACGGTCCCGCGCGGCCGGCTTCGAGCTGCGTGAACGGCTCTGTGTGTACCCGGAGTTCGTCCGTAGGGGAGAACCCTGGCTGGACCCCCGGCTGCGCCCGCACGTCGCCGCCCTGGCCGACCCGGAGACCGGCCTCGCCCGCCCCGGAGTGCTCCCCGTGGGCCTGCCCTGGCAGGAGCCCGAGGAGGTCTTCACCGCCACCGGCCGCACCGACCTGCACACCGCCATCGACACCGAGGGCCGCACCTCCGACCGGCGCGACGACTTCGACGAGGTGTACGGCGACTGGGCCGCCCTGCGCGAGGCCGCCGCCCCCGGCATGGCACCCGAGCGCATCGACACCGACGTCCGCGCGGCCCTGCGCACCGCCGCCGACGACCCGACGAAGCTCACCGACGCCGAGGCCCTCGCCCTGCTCCACGCGGACGGCCCGGCGCTGGACGCGGTGTGCCGGATCGCGGACGACGTGCGCAGGTCGGTGGTCGGGGACGACGTCACGTACATCGTCACGCGCAACATCAACTTCACCAACGTCTGCTACACCGGCTGCCGTTTCTGCGCCTTCGCCCAGCGGCGCACCGACGCCGACGCCTACACCCTCTCCCTGGACCAGGTCGCCGACCGCGCCCAGCAGGCGTGGGACGTGGGCGCGGTGGAGGTCTGCATGCAGGGCGGCATCCACCCGGACCTGCCCGGCACCGCGTACTTCGACATCGCGAAGGCGGTCAAGGAACGTGTCCCCGGCATGCATGTGCACGCCTTCTCCCCGATGGAGGTCGTCAACGGGGCGACCCGTACGGGGCTGTCCGTCCGCGAGTGGCTGACGGCGGCCAAGGAGGCCGGGCTCGACTCGGTACCGGGCACGGCGGCGGAGATCCTGGACGACGAGGTCCGCTGGGTGCTGACCAAGGGCAAGCTGCCCACGGCCACCTGGACCGAGGTCATCACCACCGCCCACGAGCTGGGCATCCGCTCCTCGTCCACGATGATGTACGGCCATGTCGACCAGCCCCGGCACTGGCTCGGCCACCTGCGCACTCTGGCCGGAATCCAGGAACGGACGGGCGGCTTCACGGAGTTCGTGACCCTCCCCTTCATCCACACCAACGCGCCGGTCTACCTCGCGGGCATCGCACGCCCCGGCCCGACCATGCGGGACAACCGCGCGGTGACGGCGATGGCCAGGCTGTTGTTGCACGGCCTGATCCCCAACATCCAGACCAGCTGGGTCAAGCTCGGCACCGAGGGCGCGGCCGAGATGCTGCGCTCCGGCGCGAACGACGTGGGCGGCACGCTGATGGAGGAGACGATCTCCCGGATGGCGGGCTCGTCGTACGGCTCGTACAAGTCCGTACGGGACCTGGAGGCGGTCGCGGAGGCGGCCGGGCGCCCGGCGAAACCGCGTACCACGCTGTACGGCGAGGTGCCGGAGGAGCGGGTGTCGGCGGCCCGCGCCTCGGACGGGCACCTGCCGGAACTGCTCCCCCTCGTGGACTGAGTACGATGATCCGACCCCGGCTCTGAGAAGGGGGTCCCACAGCGGAGGAGATGCGTACCCGTGGCTGCCCTACTGCCCTCCTGGGCCTGGGTCTCCGGACTGACGGCCGCGGCGACCGCCGCCGTCGTCGCCCTCGCCGTCCAGGCCGACCACGGCCCGCGCCCCGCGGCCCCGGCGGCCCACGCCCGCCCCACGGCCACGGCCTCCCCGACCCCGTCCACCGCCCCGACCCCCTCCGGCCCGCCCGCGCTGCCGGAGGCGTCGGGGGTGGGGCGGCGGATCGTCTACTCGGTCCAGGCGCGGCGGGTGTGGCTGGTGGACGCGACGGGGACGTCTTCCCGGACGTTCACGGTATGGCCGGGCACGCTGGACCCGCAGCCGGGCCGGTACTCGATCATCAAGCGGACGGACGCCACGACCGGCTCGGACGGGGTGCAGGTCGAGCACATCATGTACTTCACGGCCGTGTCGGGCACGAACATAGGCTTCTCCAACGCCCTCGACGGCTCCTCCCCGCCCCCGCCCGCCAACGGCACCCAGACCGGCGGCATCCGCCTCCCCAAGCAGGACGGAGCGGCGCTGTGGTCCTTCGGTGACCTGGGGACGAAGGTGTCGGTGGTCCAGTAGCGGGGCGGCTCTGAGTCCGGTACTCCAACTCGGTTCTCGCGGTCTCGCGCAGGACGGGGACGAGGTCGCCCAGGTCGATCTTGTCGAGGTGAACGTGGAGGGCCCTCGCGGTGAACGCGCCTCCACTCCCGGTACATCGAGTCCGCGGTGCGCGAGGCAGCGATCAGGTCGGCGGCCTCGGTCTGCGCGTCGCGTGCCCGGCACCACGCGCTTCGCGGGCAGCCTGCTCGCTGGACAGTTGAGGCCGGGACATCGTCCTACGTCCATCGCACGGTCCCTGGGCCGACGCCAGGGTCGCCAGTTACCGCTCTTCGCGGGCCGGCCGGGCGACGTCTCTCAGGCGAGGGGCAATGCGTGGCTGAGGAAGGTGGTCCAAGTGTCGGTGGAGAGGGTCAGTTGAGCGCCGTCGGCGGTCTTGGAGTCGCGGATGTGGATCTCATCCGGTGTAAGGGCGACTTCGACGCAGTCAGGGCCGTCGTTGCCGCTGTAGCTGCTCTTGAACCAATCCAGGGTGCTCATGTCTCGCATTTCAGCACTTTCTCGATGAAGGCCAGTGACTCTCGGGGTCTGAGGGCCTGCGACCGGATCATTCCATAGCGCATCTCAAGGATTTGGGCCTCCCTGGGGTCGCTGATCACTCGGCTGTAGAGCTGTCCTTCTGTGTGGCCAAGGGTCTTGCCGTCCCGGAGTTTCAGTATCCGGAACGAGCCCATCATCGCCGCGCGGTCGTCGCAGTCCGTGGGATGGGTCATGCCCGCCGCTTCACGCCACGCCTTGATCTGCCGGCCGACCGCCCTCAGGACGGCCTCCGCCTCCTCGTCCTCCATCCGCGCCCCTCTCCGCCTCGTACCAGCCGTACCGCCGCCCCAACCACCCGTACAGTCACCCTGCGTACCATGGGCGTCGCTGTTCGGAGTAGGTTCAGGCGGCCACGCTGGGTGACATGAACGAGAAATCACAGCTGCGGATTCAGCTGTCCGCGACGCGGAGGGGTGCGCGGCTCGCCCGGCTGCTCACCGAGCGGCAACTCGACGAGTGGGGGCTGCCGTTCGAGGCGGCTACGCAGGTCGTGGCCGAGCTGGCGGCCAATGCCGTGCTGCACGGGCGGGTCCCCGGGCGGGACTTCCGGCTGGAGTTGGGGCGGGAGGACGACGGCACCCTGCGTGTCGAGGTGACCGACGCGCGCGGTGAGCGGAGCCCCCGGGTGCCGGAGGAGGCGGCTGAACTCAGCGACGGCGGAGGAGGGTTGCGCATCGTCGCCGCCTACGCGCACCGGTGGGGCGTGGTCGACGCGCCCGCCGGGGCCAAGACCGTGTGGGCCGAGCTGAAGCGTCCGTATCTGACCGGTACCGGCCCGGTGGAGATCGTTCGGCGTGCTGATCCGGCCGTTCCGGGTCCATTACAGTGCTGACCGTCGTGCGGGCGGACGGTGGCGCGAGGAGGGCTGGATGGGTGCGGCGAGCGGCGCCGTCTGGGGTCGTGCCGAGCAGCAGGACTTCCGCGGCCGGGTACGCGGGACCCTGCTGGGTGCCGCGATCGGGGACGCCCTCGGCGCACCGGTCGACTCGCTGGACCTGGACGCGATCCGTACCGCGCACGGCCCCGAGGGCCTGACCGACCTCGCGCCCGGCCAGGGCGGACGCGGCACCGTCTCCCACCACACCCAGCTCACCCTCTTCACCGTGGACGGCCTGATCCGCGCCCAGGTCCGCCGCGACACCGGCGCCTGGCACCCGCCGACCGACCTGCACCGGGCGTACCTGCGCTGGGCGGCGACCCAGCGGGACTGGGGTCCGGACGAGCGCCGGGCGGAGGACGGCTGGCTGGCCCGCGAGGAGTGGCTGTACGCCCGCCGGGCCCCCACCCGGGCCCTGCTGCTGGGCCTCGGCGACGACGTGATGGGCACACTGGAGCACCCCAAGAACCCCGGCGAGGCGGGCCCGGAGGCCGTAGCCCGGTCGGCGCCCTTCGGCCTGCTGGTCGGCTGGGAGCCGCAGCTCGTCGTCCAGCTGGCGCTGGAGTGCGCCGCGCAGACCCACGGCCACCCGGTGGCGGTCCTCTCGGCGGGCGCGTACGCGGTCGTCGTGCACGCCCTCGCGCGCGGCGAGAGCCTCGACGGCGCCGTACAGAGCGCCCTCGGGCTGCTGACCGCCCGCCCCGGCCACGAGCCCGTCACCGGAGCCCTCCAGCGTGCCCTGGACGCCGTGGGGCAGGGGCTGCCGAGTCCGGCGCGCGTGGCGGAACTGACCGGTCAGGGCACGGCCGACGGCCTGCTGTCCGCCGCCGTGTACTGCGCCCTGGCCGGCGAGGACGTACGCCACGGACTCTGCCTCGCCGTCAACCAGCCCGGCCCCTCCGCCGCCGCGGGCGCCCTCACCGGCGGCCTCCTCGGCGCCCTGCACGGCGAGACCGCCCTGCCCCCGGCCTGGCTCCCGGAACTGCAGGGCCGCCCCACCATCCTCGAACTCGCCGACGACTTCGCCATGGAGATGACCCAGGGCCCCTCCCTGCACACCCCGGCGGGCTCGGCCCCGGGCTGGCTGGCCCGCTACCCCCGGTAGGCGCGCGCCCTACGCGACGCCGCCCGGCTTCACTTCAGCTCGTCCGGGCAGGGCGTCCCGCGCGGCAGCTGGTACGGCGCCGCCAGGTGGTACGTGCCCGCCCTGGGCGCCAGCAGCACCGTCCAGCGGTCGCCCGCCGCGTCCACCGGGGTCTCCCGCAGACAGCCGTTGACGTTCACGTACGACTTAGGCGAACCGTCCGGCCGGCGCTTGGACTCCTCGGTCTCCCGCGGCGGCGCCAGGCTCTTGCCGCGCCCGTCCACCACGCTCAGCCACGGCGAGTACGGCACCCGGACCAGGACCCGGCCCGGCTTCCGTACGTCCAGCGTCATCTCGCCCTGCTCCGCCCGCCGCACCACCGCGTCCGGCCCGGCCATCGGCGCCGGGTCCGTCACCCGGTACAGCTGCCAGTTGGAGTCGGTCCAGACCCGCTCCAGATACGGCATGCCGCGCAGCACCAGCTGCCGCTCGCGCACCCCGCCGTCCCCGTCCGGGTCGTCCACCGCTGGCAGCACCACGTAGCGCACCGCCCACCGCCGGAGCCACTCGTGGTAGTTGGCCGAGTTGAGCGAGTCGTCGTAGAAGAGCGGGTTGCGCTCGATGTCGGCCTGCCGGTTCCAGCCGCGCGCCAGGTTCACGTACGGCGCGAGCGCGGACGCCTCCCGGTGGGAGCGCACCGGGATGACCTCCACCCGGCCCTTCTCCGCGTCCCCGCGCTGCAACTGGTGCACCAGCGGCGCCAGCTCCCGCGCCCAGGACGCGGCCGGGGTCGTGTGGATCACGTCGTCCACCGACTTGAAACCGATCCAGCCCACGAACCCGGCGAACGCCAGCACCGTCACGTACCAGCGGCGCGAGCGCGGCGCCGTGAACGGCAGCGCGGCCACCAGCGCCACCCCCGCGAACAGCATGGGCAGCCGCGAGATGTTCGAGCCGATCTGTGAACTGATCAGCCACACCATGACCACGCCCAGGCTGTACACACCCGCCGTCAGCCGTACCGTGACCCACTCCTTGGGCACCAGGAACAGGCACAGCAGCCCGTACAGCAGCGGCATGACCACCGAGCCGAACGTCATCGGCTGCGTCCCGGAGAACGGGAACAGCCACGCCGAAGCGGCCACCACCACCGCCGGCGCCATCCCCAGCGCGTACGCGCCCGGCCGCCGCTTCTGCAGGAACAGCGCGACCGCGACCAGCCCCACGAACAGCCCCGCCACCGGCGACCCCATCGTGGCCAGCGCGGCCAGCGGCGCCGCCGTCAGCGCCTTCGCCCAGCGCTTGTACCGCCCCCGGTACGGCCAGCGGAGGCCCACCGCCACCGCGCCCGCCGCGAACAGCCCCGCGAGCCCGTACGCCACCCACCCGGCGACCCCGCCGAGCAGCGCGAAGATCCCGGCGAGCGCGGCCAGCGGCGCTGCGGCCAGCGGCGTCGCCCAGCGCGCGTACCGCCCGTCGTACGGCCAGCAGAACACCGTCGCGACCGCGCTCAGCGCGAACAGCATGCCGAGCCCGAACGTCACCCGCCCCGACACCGCGTTGGCGAACAGCGCCAGCAGCCCGGCCAGCGCCGCCATGAGCGGATTGCGCACCGCGCGGCTGCGCACCAGGATCACCGTCAGCAGGGCCGCCGAGCCGGTACCGACGATCATCATCGTCGTCCGCACCCCGAGCACGGACATCAGATACGGCGAGACCACGCTGTACGACACCGGGTGCATGCCGCCGTACCAGGCGAGGTTGTACGCCGAGCCGGGGTGCCGGCCGACGAACTCCGCCCACGCGTCCTGCGCCGCGAGGTCGCCGCCGCTGTTGGCGAACGTGAAGAACCAGATGATGTGCAGGACGCCGGCGAGCAGCGTCACCGACAGCACGGGGTGCTCGCGCACCCGCGTGAGCAAGGAGTCCGGGGCGCTTCCGGCGCGCGGGCCGGGTATCCGGGGGCCGGACGCCGGGCCCGGATCGGCGTTCTCGGCTCGCTTCGGCTCCGTTGTCGCCACCTCAGGCACTCCCCGTGTCCCGTCTTCCGTTCTCGGCCCCCTGCGCGGCCGGGTGCGGTCCGTCGGTGACCTGCCCCGTTTCGTGACGCTAGCACGCACCCCGCCGCCCGGCTCCCGTGGTGGGAGCGCGGACGCCGGGGTGCGGACGCGGCGCGGGGCGCGGACGTCAGCCGACGCGGGTCAGCCTGGCCCCGAGGCCCGGCTCGGCCAGGCCGGCGCGCAGCGCCACCGGCACCTTCACGGCACCGGCCGACGAGCCGTCGCCCACGGTCAGCGAACCGACCTCGGTACCGGCCTTCGCGGTGTGCGGGATCGTGCCCGGCGCGTCCTTGGAGAAGGAGAGCCTGACCTTCAGCCCCGCCCAGCCGGCCGCCTTCACGTCCCTGGTGACCTCGACCGGGGTCCTGCCGCCGAGCCCGTCGTCCACGTACCCGACGACCGTGCCCTTCTTCAGCACCGTCTCCTGCTTCAGCGTGCCCTGCGCGGCCCGGATCAGCACGTCGCTGCTGTCCATGGCGGCGGTGAGAATGCTGTTGTCCCGCTTGCTCGGCGGTTGCCGCAGCACCGCGCCGATGATCATCCGGGTCTCGCCGCCGACGTCCTGCTTCGCGGCGAAGACCAGGTTGCCGAGCGCGGAGGTGGTGGTGCCGGTCTTGATGCCGACGACGTTGTTGTGCCCGACGAGATGGTTCCAGTTGGAGTGGTTCGTGTCCTTGTAGTCGGTGTACGACATCATCGCCGCGACCTCCCGGAACGCGGGCTGCCGCATCGCCGCCTTCGCCAGCTTCACCTGGTCCACGGCGGTGCTCACGGTGGAGTTCGTCAGCCCCGAGGGGTCGGTGTACGTCGTCCCGGTCATGCCGAGGCCCTTGGCGGCGGCGTTCATCTTCGCCACGAACGCCTTCTCCGAGCCGGCGTCCCAGCGGGCGAGCAGGCGCGCCACGTTGTTCGCGGACGCGATCAGCACGCCCTCCAGGGCCTCCCGCTGGGTGATCTTGTCGCCCTCCGTCACATTGACGGTCGACTCCTGGCCCGCCTTCGACTGGTCCTGCGCCGCCCTGTCGATCGGGATCTCCGGGCCCTTGGCGCCGCTGTCCAGCGGGTGGTCGCGCAGGATCAGGTACGCGGTCATCACCTTCGCCACACTGGCGATCGGCACGGGCTTGCCGGAGCCGGACGAGCCGAACGAGCCGATGCCCTGCACGTCCAGCGCCGCCTGGCCGTCGGCGGGCCACGGGATGTCCGGCTTGCCGCCGTCGAAGGTGAAGCTGTTCCGCGCGGTCAGCGCGAGGGTGGGCTGCGGCAGCGGGCGCTTCGCCTGGACGACGCCCAGGATCACCACCAGCAGGATCACCAGCGGCGTCCAGACCTTCACCCGCCGCACCAGCGTGCGGACCGAGGTCTCCGGCGGGGGAGGCGTGTTCGTCAGCTCCGCCAGCAGGTCAAGCGGGGGCCTCGGCGGCAACGGCTGCTGCGTCGTCCGCTCCGGCCCGACCCGCGGGACGGCCCGCGTCTCCTCGACCCTCGGCGACAGCCCCTTGAGGTCGGGCTTCAGCGCGACGAACTTGCTGGTCCGCTCGGCCTCCCGCTCGACGGGAGCGGCCTTGCCCTTGCCGCCCACCTTGAGCATGGTCGTCGGCTGGTCCACCTCCGGCTCCGGCTGCGGCTTCTCGGCGCCGGGCGCCTTGAGAGCGGTGGTGGGGGTGTCCTTGGCGGAGCCGGAGGTGTCCTCGGGGGTGCGGGAGGTGTCCTCGGCGGAGCCGGAGGTGTCCTCGGTCGAGCCGGGGGTGTCCTTGGCGGCCGCGACTACGGCGCCTGCCGCAGCGCCCTTGCCCGCGCCCTCGGAGGCCGACTCGGCATCGTCCTCGGCGGGCGGGACGAAGGTGTCTCCCTCGGCTTCCCGGGCGGGGCCCGGGGTCTCCTTGACGGCGGCGCCTCCAGGGGCGTCCTTGCCCGCGCCCTTGGCGGTGGCTTCGGCGTCACCGTCGGCGGCCGGTACGGAGGCGTCTCCCTGGGCGTCCCGAGAGGGGGCCGGGGTGTCCTTGGCGGCCACGCCGCCGGTGCCCTCGGCGGATGCCTTGCCCGCGCTCTTGTGGGCTGCCTCGGCCTCGTCGGCGGTGGCCGGGACGGAGGTGCCTCCGGCGGGGCCGGGAGTGCCCTTGGGGTCCGCGCCGGCGGCGCCCTCTGGGGCCGACTCTGCCTTGTCGTCGGCGGCCGGTACGGAGGCGCCTCCGTGGGCGTCCCCGGCGGGACCCGGGCTGTCCTTGGCGGCTGTGACGGCCGCGCCCTCAGCGGCGGCCCCGGCATCAACCTCGGCGGCCTCGTCGGCGGTGCCCTTGCCCGCGCCCTCCCGGGCGGCGGCCTCGGCATCGTCGTCGGCGGACAGGCGGAAAGTGTCTCCCTCGGCGTCCCGGGCGGGACCCGGGGTGTCCTTGGTGGCCGCGTCGGCGTAGCCCTCGGCGGCGGTCTCGCCCGTGCCCTCAGCGGTGGCCTCGGTGGCCGGGACGGAGGTGTCTTCCTCGGCGTCCCGGGCGGGGCCGGGAGTGCCGTTGGAGTCCGCGTCGGAGGCACCCTCGGAGGGGGCATCGGCGCCCGTCGGCGGGAGGGAAGTGTCTCCCTCGGCGTCCCCGGCGGGACCCGGGGTGTCCCCGGCGGCCCCGTCGGCGGCCCCCTCGGCGGCGGTCTTGCCCGCGCCCTCGGCGGTGCCCTCAGCGGCAGGGGCGTCCGCCCCGGGCGCCCCCGGGGTGTCGTCGGTCTCGGCGGCAGGCGTGCCGGTGCCCGCTCCGGAGCCGTCCGAGGAGCCGGAGGAAGCCTTCTCGGCGCCCTCGGCGAAGCCCGGGGCACCCGCGGGGGCGTCGTCGGGCGAGTCGGGGCCTTCCTTCGCGGCCGGGGCGTCGCCCCCTTCCGGGTGCCCGGCGGAGTCCTCGGCGGGGGCATCCCCCTCGGGGTTCTCGGACGCATCGCCAGTGCCGTCCGCGCGGGAGTCCTGGAACGTGTCGTCAGGCACGACGGCGGCAGCACCCTCGGCACCCTCGGCGGTGCCAGCACCCTCCTTCGTGGCGCCCTCCCCCGACGCACGGGAAGTCCCGGCGCCGGCCGAACCCGTCCCGGAGAAAGCAGACTTGGCCCTCGCCGAACCCCCGGCGGGAGGCCGTACCCACGCTGAGACCGCCTCGCGGAGTTCCTCGTCCTCCACGGAACCCGCTGAACCGACGGAGTCTTCGTGCTGCTTCGACCTGTCGGGGGACTCGCCCGCCACCGATGCCTCCTCCATGCGCCGCACGCGCACTCGCGCGCCCTGTCCGAACCATGTACCAGTGTCCTGTGTGGGGGTTCGCCCTCAGTGGTAGACGAGAACGACATACTTGCCGGTTCCCCCATGAACCGGGCAGGCGCCCTCGACAGATGAATGTGAGAGGCGTCACCCTGTCATTCATCCACGCGGGGAGGCATGGATGGGCATGAGCCGCAGAACACTTCCGGAAGAGCTTCTGATGCTCGCACTGGACCCGGCCACGGGTACCACCGCGCAGCCGCAGTCGCTCGACCTCGGTCTGGCCGGCGCGCAGCTTGTGGAGCTGGCGCTGGCCGGACGGATAGCCCCAGACGGGGATCGTATCGCCGTGGTGGTGCCACGGCCGACAGGAGATCCGACTCTGGACTGCGCGTTGGAGTTGCTGCGAAGGCGCGGCGCTCCGGTACGGGCCGTCCACTGGATAGGCGGGCCCCGGCTGGGCCTGCGCCAGACCTATCTGTCGCACCTGGAAAGGTGCGGCATGGTGGCCGCCGTACCGGGCCAGATGTGCGGCGTGCTGCCGACCACGCGGTACCAGGCGTCGGACACCACCATCAGCCGGGAGATCCGCGGGAGGCTCGACTCCGCGATCCGCACCGGCGTGCCACCGGACCCGCGGACCGCCGCGCTCGCCGCGCTGGCCCACGCGGTCGGCCTGGGCAAGCACCTGTACCCGGGGAACGAGGGACGCTCGTCCCGGTCCCGGCTCAGGGACCTGATCCGGCACGACCCGATGGGCGGCATGGTCGCGCACGCCGTTATGGACGTGCAGAACGGCGTGGCCGCGCAGCCGAGGCGCGGTCAGGCCGCCCCCGGCCGGCCGGCCGGACCGGGAGCCGGGGAACCCGCGCGCGGGGTCCCGATGCAGCCGCAGCACGGCCCGATGGCCCGGGTGGCGGCCCACTGAACGGCCCGGCCGGGAGCAACCCTCATCGGCCGAAGACGAGTTGAGGAGCGGGACGGGCGGACCGACGGAGTCCCCCGCCCCGCTCCACCGCTTTGCGCGTATACCAGGCAGCCGACCGGTCCGTCCCCCGAACTGCCGGGTAGCCGCCGCATATCTGACGTTTCCCAGCGGTAGAAACCCCCTTGGTGGCAGTCTGCTCAACAGCAGATACACAAAGTGTCAGATACAGGCAGCCAGCCGGAGGTGCGCGTCCCGTGGCGTCCAATGTCAATCCCACCGTCAGGCGGCGTCGACTGGGCCAGGAGCTGCGCAAGCTCCGTGAGCTCAAAGGCATGACGGCCGAAGAGGTCGCCGACCGCCTGCTGGTGTCGCAGTCGAAGATCAGCAGGCTGGAGAACGGCCGTCGCAGCATCAGCCAGCGCGACGTCCGCGATCTGTGCGGGGTGTACGAGGTCGAGGACCAGAGGGTGGTGGACTCGCTGATGGAGATGGCCCGCGACTCCCGCCAGCAGGGCTGGTGGCACACCTTCGGCGACATCCCGTACAGCGTCTACATCGGCCTGGAGACCGACGCGCAGTCGCTGCGGGTGTACGAACCCCAGCTGGTGACCGGCCTGTTGCAGACCCGCGCGTACGCCGAGGCGCTGGTGCGGGGCGCGCTGCCGGAGACCTCGACCGCCGAGATCGAGAAGCGCGTCAAGGTCCGGATGCGCCGCCAGGATCGCGTCACCGACGCCGGCAACCCGCTGCGTCTGTGGGTCGTGCTCGACGAGGCAGCGCTGCACCGGGTCGTCGGCAGCAAGCTCATCATGCGCGAGCAGCTGGAGCACCTGATCGAGCTGTCCCAGCTCCCGCACGTCACCGTGCAGGTGCTCCCCTTCGAGGTCGGCGCGCATCCGGGGCTCAACGGCCAGTACGCCATCCTGGAGTTCGCCGACGCCGCCGACTCCAGCGTGGTCTACCTGGAGGGCGTCACCAGCGACCTCTACCTGGAGAAGGCGCCTGACGTGCAGAAGTACGCCGTGATGTACGAGCACCTGCGCGCCCAGGCACTCCCGGTGGAGCGGTCCCAGCAGTTCATCCAGGACGCGGCCAAGAAGTTCGCCCAGTAGCACCCGGTGGTATGTGGGGCGGAGAAGGATACACCGTCGCCCCACCCCATGGTGGCTCACTGGGAACATGCCACTCTCGCGAGTGAACGGGCCCTGCGGACAGGCCGGTGGACCGGCTAGCGTCGATCACGCCGACCGATCACCTGGGTCGGCGCGAACCGCACCATCGCAACTCGCAACAGGAGTGGACATGGCACTGATTCAGGGCGCGACGGAGACGTGGATGAAGTCCTCCTATTCCGCGGGCAACGGCGCCTGCGTCGAGGTCAAGTCGCCGACCGCCGCCGCACTCGCCGTACGCGACTCCAAGGACATCGAGGGCCCCGTCCTGGCGTTCCCCGCCACGGCGTGGAACACCTTCGTGGCCTCGGTCAAGTAAGGGACCGGTCCCGGTCCCACCGCGCGGAAGCACCTGACCGATGCTTCGCCGCACACAACCGCACAAGCACCACGCCTGAAGCCCCCTCGACCGGTCGCCGTCCTTGCCGAGGGGGCTTCGTCGTGTCAGCGCACGGGCAGCGACACGTCGCACACCGGGTCACCGGGACGGCGGCCGCCGAGTCGGCGAAGTGCACCTCGCGGCAGGGACCGGTCACCGTCAGCCCCTCGGCGGCGGTCCAGCGAGGCGGCGGTCCAGCGAGGCGCCGGTCCAGCGAGGCGCCGGTCCAGGCGGGCAGCCCGTCGGCCGGCGTGTGCCGGGACTCGGTGAGCACCACCTGTCCGGGCACCTCCACCACGTCCACCGCGAACATCTCGTCCATCTCGGAAGTCCTTCCCGAAAGTCGTCCACGGAGGTGGGCGGCGAGGGTGCGCTGCAAGGCGATCCGGGCCTCCACGTCCGCCCAGTAGGCGTCCAGCAGCCCGGCCGCCGCCGCGCCCCCGGCCCCGACCACCCCGGCGATCCGCGCCAGCGGCATGTCCAGCTGCCGCAGCAGGGCCACCAGCCGGGCCCGCTCCACCTGGTCGGCCCGGTAGTACCGGTAGCCGCCGGCCCCGTCCACCTCGGCCGGGGTGAGCGGGCCGAGGCGGTCGTACAGGCGCAGTGCCTTCGGTGAGAGCCGGGACCGGACGGCGAACGCGCCGATGGTCAGCAGGGGCCGGGGTTCCACGGGGCCTGCCCCAGGGGCAAGGTCAGCCGAGCTGTGCCTCGATCGCGGAGACGACCTCCGCCGAGTCCGGCTCGGTCTGCGGGGCGAAGCGGGCGACGACCTGGCCGTCGCGGCCGATCAGGAACTTCTCGAAGTTCCAGCGGATGTCGCCGGTGTGGCCCTCGGCGTCGGCGAAGCCGGTGAGGCGGTCGTAGAGGGGGTGACGGCCGTCGCCGTTCACGTCGACCTTCTCGGTCAGCGGGAAGGTCACGCCGTACGTCGCCGAGCAGAACTCCGCGATCTCGTCGGCGGAACCCGGCTCCTGGCCCATGAACTGGTTGCACGGCACGCCGAGCACGGTGAAGCCGCGCGGGCCGAACCGCTCCTGGAGCCGCTCCAGGCCCGTGTACTGCGGGGTCAGCCCGCACTTGGAGGCCACGTTCACGACGAGCACGGCCTGCCCGGCGTACCGGGAGAGCTCGGCGGAACCGCCCTTGAGGGCACCGATCTCGATGTCGAGGGGGGAAGGGGTGTATTCGCTGGTCGTCATGGAGGGCAGCCTAACCAGGGCCCGACCGGGCGGCCTCCACCAGTACCTCCCCAGCCGCCGTACGCGTGTACAGCACCGAGCGGCCCGCGCGGCGCCGGGTGATCAGGGCGGACTCACGCAGCACCCTCAGATGGCGCCCGACCGAACCGAGTGTCTGGCCGGTGAGGGCGGTGAGCTGGGTGGTGCTCAAGGGGGTGTCCAGCAGGGTGAGCACGGCCGCGCGGGCCGGCCCGAGCAGCGCGCCCAGGCTCGCGGGCACCGGACGCTCGGCCGACCCGGTGAGGGCACCGGCGCACGGGTAGACCACCGCGTACCGCTCCCGCCCCTCCCACGCCACCCAGCCCTGCCGCTGCGGGGTCACCGGGACGAGGACGAGTTCGGCGCCGGAGATCTCGCGGGGCGGATAGGTGTGCGGGTTCACCTGTAACCGGCTCTCCCCGAGCCACCGAGTCCCCGGCCGCAGCGAGTCCAGCACCCCGGCTCACCCGCCCCGCCCCATCCGCGCGGTCCGCGCCAGCACGTCCGCCTCCAGCACCCGCCTGCGCCGCGCCCAGTACGGCCGTACCGTCTCCTCCCACACCCACTCCAGCAGCATGGCCGCCCGCTCGGGCAGGTCGTCCCGCTCCAGCACGGCGGGCAGCGGGCCGGCGAGGGAGCGCAGCAGGTGGGCACGGGCGTCGGCGGCGCGGGCGGCCCGTACCCGGCCGATCTCCTCGGCGAAGGTCTCGCCGTCGCGCGGGGTGGGCGTGAGGAAGTCGGCGATCCAGTCGCGGCCGAGCCCGGCGCGGACCAGCCGGGCGGTGACGGGGTCCGCCGCCAACCGGGCCCGGTAGGCGGGCAGATGGGCCCGCAGCCAGTCCCGCTCACCGGCGTGCGCGGCCGTGGCCGCGTGCAGCAGCTTCAGGCCCGCGAAGGTCTCGGCGAGCGGGGAGATGACGAACCGGCTGCGGGCCAGCGTGTCCGCGTCGAGCAGCCACCAGCCCATGCCCCGCCCCACCTTTCGCCGCCCGGCGAAACAATAACGAGCCCCCTGGTGTGCGGCCGAGACTCTCCGCATGCCCAGCTACCGATCCCTGTTCCGCACCCCGGAGTTCACCCCGCTCTTCCTCGCCGCCGCCGCGCAGACCGCCGCCCAGACGATGGGCGGACTCGCGCTCGGCACCCTCGTCTACCGGGCCACCGGCTCCCCGCTGCTCTCGGCGCTGAGCATGTTCGGCCCCGCCCTGGCCCAGGTCGTCGGCGCGACCCTCCTCCTCTCCGGCTCCGACCGCCTGCCCCCGCGCACGGCACTGTCCGCCATCGCGGCTGCCTTCGCGGTGGCCACGGCTTTCCTGGCGGTACCGGGCCTGCCGCCCGGCGCACTCCTCGCCGTGGTCGTTCTGTCGGGCCTGGTCGCCGCGCTGGGCGGCGGCGTCCGCTGGGGCCTGCTGAACGAGATCCTCACCAAGGACGGCTATCTGTCCGGGCGTTCCCTCTTCAACATCATGAACGGCCTGACACAGACTGCCGGTTACGCCACCGGCGGGCTGCTCCTGGCCGCGATCTCCCCGCGTGTGTGCCTGCTGCTCGCCGCCGCCCTGTACCTGACCGCCGCCCTCACCCTCCGCCTCGGCCTCACCGCCCGCCCGCCCCGCACCACCGGCCGCCCCTCCGTGGCGGCGACCTGGCACACCAACGCCGTCCTGTGGTCCTCCCGCCCCCGCCGCCTCACCTACCTGGGCCTGTGGGTACCCAACGGCCTGGTCGTCGGCTGCGAGTCGCTGTACGTCTCGTACGCGCCCGACTGGGCGGGCACGCTGTTCGCCTGCGGGGCGGTGGGGATGCTGGCGGGCGACGTGACGGTGGGCCGCCTCCTCCCTCCGCCGGTCCGCGCCCGCCTGGCCACATCGCTGCTGCTTCTGCTGGCCGTGCCGTACCTCGTCTTCGCGGCCCATCCTCCGCTGCCGGTTTCGCTACTGTGCGTGACGATCGCCTCTGTGGGGTTCGGCGCGAGTCTGGTCCAGCAGAGCGGCTGATGTCCTTGACCCCGGACGCCCTGTCGGGGCACGCCCTGGGGCTGCACTCGGCGGGCATGCTGACCCTGCAGGGGGTGAGTGCGGGGCTGGCGGGGTCGCTGGCCCAGGTCACGTCTCCGGCGACGGGGATGACGGTGATGGCCGGGGCGTCGGTGGGCGTGACCTTGTGGCTGGCGCTGGCCTGCCGCGCCCCGGCCCGGAGCAGGGCCGTCCAGGTGGACGCTGAGGCATAGATGACAGACATGCCAGAAAAGCCGCCGTCGAGCAACGCCTCGCGGCGGCGCGCCCTGCCACCCTGACCCAGATCGATGCCCTGACCAGTGAATTCCAGTCCATCGTCGACGCGAACACCCTCGTCGCCGTTGACGACGAACACGACCCCGACGGCTCCGGCACCGCCTTCGAACGCGCCCACGTCGCTTCCCTCTCACCCAGGCCCGAGCGCATCTGGAGAACCTGGACGAGGCCTTGGCCCGGCTCGCGAAGGGCGGCTACGGCATCTGCGAGACCTGCGGCGCGACGATCCCCCCGGAACGGCTGGAGATACGGCCGACGACCACACAGTGCGTGGGATGCGCGGAGGCCGGCGCCCACCAGGCGGTCCGGCGGGGGCCCGTCGATCATGCTAAGAAGCCGCCCGGCTCGACCCCGCCGCGAGCCGTGCCATGACCTTCGCCCCTGACCGCCCTTCCGGCCGCCGGGGATGTGGAATCCATATCGGGACGGCACGGCGAGCCGCTTGACCCGGCTCGTGCCGCCCGGTGTCGGACCGTCCGCTCGCGCATCGCTCACGCGCCGCCGACTGCTGAGCGGCGCGTGGTCAGATCTGGCCGAGGTCGATCTCCACCGGGAAAGGGGCCGCTGCTTTGAGGACGCCCGTGAACATATCTCCGTCCCGGTAAGTCTTCGTCGCGGGGTCGAGAACGTAGGTGTACACGAGAGGAACGCCTGTCGCGGCTTGCTCGATCCGCCAGTAGAAGCCGATGCCTGCCTTGGCGTACTGGTCGACCTTCACGATCCGGTCAGTGGTCTCCGAGCCCGGCGACACCACTTCCACGACCAGCAGCATGTGCTCGGGGCGGGTGGGGGTGATGTCGACCGTGTCTGCGCGGTACACGGCGACGTCTGGGCGGCGATTGGTGAGCGGGACGTCCTGAAGCCGGACGTCGAAGTCCGTGTCAGCGTTCCACTCCGGGCCCGCGGCGGCATCCAGGGCGTTCGCCACGATCCGTGCCAGCCGGTTGTACCGCTTGGACGCACTCGGACTCACGACCACCATCCCGTCCACGATCTCGATACCGGCGCACTGCTCCTCGGACCAGGACTCGTACTCCTCCGCCGTGATCTGCTCATGCATCCATGCCGGGGCCACCATCTCGGCTGTCACGAAGCACCTCCCGGACACTGTGCCGCGGGCCCGATCCCGCTGGATTCAGCGTACTGTCCGCCGTATGTCCGGCACGCTGATTCACACCCCCTCCCTCTCGGCCGGCCGGTCTGGCCGGTGAGTGGTGCCCGTCACTCACGCGAAGCGGCCCCGGACGCGGAGTCCGAGGCCGAATGGCGTGCCTGCCCGGAGTAGAAACCCCAGGTCAGAGCGGTAACGCGTTGTGCCCCCGGCAGGATTCGAACCTGCGACACCCGCTTTAGGAGTGGGATTGGATCCTTGCCGGGGGATGACTGGGTGTTCTGCGTGGTGCCATTCTGCCTGTTCAGGCAGTTATTGCCCTCTCGAACATGATGGCCGGATCTACCTCATGCTGACCCGTCCGCTCACGCATCGCTCACGCGACGCAAGCCCGAGCGCTCAGCGCTTCCGCAGGTCCTCGTGAGGCACGAGAAGGGTGCGGCCTCCCGCCCACTTCGTTCCACACAGGTGGCAGATCTATGGCGGCCGTCGCCCGGCGCGCTCTCGTTCATGGGTCCATGCCGACCGGGGCGGTTCCCCTCAACCTGGACGTCACGATGATCCGCGCCGACCGCGTGGCCGCCGCCGGCCCCAGATGTGGCACAGCTCGGTCATCTCGGATCGTCCTTGGGGCCCCACGGCAACGCCCGGATGGCCGTGACGGTGAGATGCCGGCAACGGATGCGCTCGTCCAACCACTTCGCTGTCTCGGGTCGTTCCAGAACCTTGAGCAGTTCCCGGCAGCTATCAATGCCTGCGGACTTGGGGCTGGCCACGATCAGATGGTTGTCCACGGCCACGGGCTCGTCGCCGACCACGAGCACCCCTGCCCCTCTGCTCCCGCCCTTACTGCCCTGACCGGGGCGTGAGGTACGACGCATGACGACGAAAGGAGGCACGATCAGCCGCTTGGGAAAGTTCCGGACACGTTGAGGTAGACCCATCTCGCCCTCAGCGGGGAGATCCCGAGCGGTGAGGTAAGGGACCTGCGGCCCTGTTCGAGGGTCACGATTGTCGACGACGGGGCCGACCCGGATGTCGAAGAGATCCTCCAAGGTTCGCTCTGTGGTTGCCTGCGGCTCCGGCCACCAGGAGACTGCGCCCGCATGCCCCCGGTGGCGTCGTACGGCGGAGAATAGGAAGACGTCCACATCGGTGTGAATGTCGAACATGCCGTGCGGCTTGATCTGCTCCACTGCGAGAAGTCCGGTTAGCTCCTCGCGCCACGCACGGTACCTACTTCCGCTGCGCAGCACATCGGGCAGGACCGCCGTGAGCCTGCCGCCGCCGCGCAGTGCTGCTGCTGCCGCGGCGGTGAACGTCGCCGCCAGGGAGGTGCTGCCGGAGGACCAATGACACGAGGGAGCGACTTCGGCCGTACCGTAGGGAGGGTTGAGCAGGATGTGGCCGCGGAACCGTGCCGAGGTCCCACGGGATTGCAGCTCCTGCAAACCGTTTCCACCTTGGATCAGTGGAAACGCCCCGACTACTCGGCCTGGTGCGATCGGAGCATCACTTCCGGCCTGCCGGTGCCGCTCCAACAGAGCGAGAAGCAACCGCATTCGGGCCGCCGCAACGTACGGCTCCTGTAGGTCGTGGCCTCGCAGTCGCCTGCTCCAATCGGTTAGGGTTCTGGCAGGCGTTGCCGCTAGAGGCAGTCGGGCGGCGGCGGCGAGGAGTAGGTCACCGGCGCCGCAGGTAGGGTCCCAGAACGTCTGCCTGTACCGTTGGGCACCGATCGGCAGCAACGACTGCTCGAAAGCTTCACGGACCGCACCGGTGGTGAAGAAGGACCCAGTCTCCCGTCGAACCTGCCTGGGCACCAGCGTCCGCAACATTGACGCGGCCTGGCCGTTAAGCGCCGCATGGACGTCGTCGGCGATCCGCTCCCAGCGGCCACGCGACGCCTCGGCAGCCAGCAGCCCGAGCTGACGGGCGTAGGTGTCGTACGGCATGGCTCCCACAGCGCTCCCCCTCCTCGTGATCCAGGAGGTGAAGTTCCGGGAATCAGTGTGCTTCAACGCTCCAAGGTCAACAGCATTCTGCAGCAGGATGAAGGATGGCGACAGCCGATCGGTCTTCCTGCTGCTACTAGCCTGATGAGGACCCTACGTCTTGGGTGCCTTTGAAGAGATGGGCCACGTCACCGCACGTACGGCGGGCCGTTGGCGCGGCAATGGCAGTACGACGCGACACTGCGCCGAGGTCACCGATGCCGTCACGAAATCACGGTGATTCTTCAGCGGCGGGTCGAAGGACAACTCACCGGCGTTCGCGGTGACAGAGATTGTTCCAGCGCAACAGCGCCCACCGCCCCGACCGGCAGCGGGCCGCTCGGCCAAGTGGTGACCCGTAACCCGCTGGTCCTTGTCGTGGCACTGAGCGGACAGCTGCGTGCAGGCGACATGTGCCTCGGGGGCAGCCTCCCGGACGCCGGCCAGAATCTCCTCGTTGGGGTTTCGAGGCCGAAGACCTCCACCGATGGAGAAGATCACAAGATCCGGTGAGACCAGCTGCGTGAGCGCTCTGGCGAACTCTCGTGGCGCACGGCTGCTCCCGGGCAGGCCACCGTGATGCGGGAAGACCAGGACCGGTGCCGACAATTCCTGCTCGGAACCCACGATGTGCGCCAGCCCGGCAGCATCGACGTCAGCGGCGAGCAGGGCGACCGGCTGCTCGTCTAGGTGGACTCGGATCACCACGGAAGTCGAATTGCTGGTCAAGGGACCGTGCTGGGACGGCTGACTCGCACTACCACCGATCACCATAGTGAAGTCTGGGTGCAGCACCTCAAGCCTGGCCCGTCCGCAGCGAAGTACTTGGCCTGTCTCAGTGGTGATCATCTGCTGACCGTCCAACCCGCCCCGACGCTTGCGCATCCTGACGGCCATCTGTAGGCGCTTCCAGATCTCTGTGTCCTTGCGCCAGTCCGGATTGACCCAGACGGTGCCGATGGTGAACGCGTCGTCGAGCAGGAGAGCAGGTGATCCGCCGATGTGGTCCTCATCTCCGTGGGAGAGCACCAGGTGGACCATCCTTGTGACTTTCCGACGCTCCAGCTCCGCCTGCGGAACCGTGCCTGAACGCCCGGCGTCGATGACCGCGCACAGAGTTCCGTCGTGGACCACTGCCGAGTTGCCGTGGCCAACATCGAGGATGGTGATGCCGAGAGAGTCAGTGCCGCTGCCCGGTACGCGGCCACCGACGGTGGGATTGTCACTCACGCAAACGTCCACTCGCTCGGCTGATCGGGCGACAGCACGATATTGCGGTAGTAGAGGTCCTCGGGCTTCTGCGCGTAGCAGTTGACCTCAGCCTCCAACCACTGTCCGACCAGGCTCTCGGGTCGTCGGCCGGTTGCCTCCACGATCGGATCCAACGGCATCCAGATCGGAGACTTGATGTCCCACCCAACGACAACGACCTGGGCCCGACGCACCTCCCCCTTGGGCTCGACTCCGAGTACCTCGATCGGGGTAGGGAAGGCACGGCGTTCTCGGGCGAAGTCGCCGTTCCACTCAGCCACCGCGCAGGCCATAGCCGGCAGGATCTCTTCGTCGAGATCAGACTTCCCAACAACCTGGGGGATGCCCATACGCCAGCGGCTGATCGAGCCTTGTTGAGCAGTGTTGATATGGCTACTGATCAGCACGGCCGGAAGTGGGGCAACGGTCTGCAGGTTGGCCTTGCTGACCACTTCGGCCCCAGTGAAGCCGACCCGGCCGTGACCGCTCAGGACGTGGTCGCAGATGAAGGCGTCGTACTGCCCGATCAGAGACGCCAGGAAGGCGTCCGCATCCGAGTCCGGATCGAACTCGGTGATGATGGTGGTCTGGTACCCGGCGTCCTTGAGCCGGTTCTCCACCGCCATGGCGTCTCTTCGGTCGTCATCAGCGATAACGACCGAGGCCCCCCTGGATAGCGTTAGCACTCCCCTACAGCCCCCATCAGTCAAACTGCCCAACGTCAGTGACCGCGCCCGTGCGAGCCGGCAGTTGCACCAGGATACGCGCTCCGCCCAACTCCCCATTTTTGCGTGCCTCCTGCCGTCCCTTCAGGTCCCCGACGATGTCACGGACAATGGTCAGGCCGAGCCCAGTGCCGTTATCAAAGGTCGTCTTTCCAGGCAGCCAGATCGACTTCAGCGCGATGCCGACGATGCCAGGCCCCGAGTCGTCAACGCAGAGCACAACGTCATGGCCGGTCGCGTCCTCTCGGGCCACCAGCCGAGTCTGGATGCGGACGATGCGCTCGGGTCCCATCGGGGCGTCTGTGCGGGTGAACGCATGAGCGGCATTGGCCAGCAGGTTGGACAGGACGGACTCGATGTCGGCCGTCGTGGTGCGGATCGCCGCATTCCCGGCCTGCAGATCGAAGAGGACCTTGATGTTCCGCTCATCGAGGTAGCCCTCGAACAGCTTCACCACCGAACGACAGGTGGTATCGATGTCGATATCCCCGACCTCGCGCTTGCCCTTCTCCAGCAGGCTGAGCGGGAGCCGGGCGAATGTCTCCAGGGTCTTCGCACTGTCGATAGACGACTCGATGGGGCTCTTGAACGACTCCTCGTAGACTTCAGCACTCACACGTGGTTCGATCCTGCGCCGCAGGGTCTTCAGCTCGCTACCGATCCTTGCAGCTGGACGAAGTGCTTCATGAGCGAAGACCGCAGTACTTGTCCCGACCGTGGCCAGAGACCGATAAAGCAGCAGGTCTTCGCGAAGGGCTTCGATCTCCTGCTTCTGGATGTCGACCACACGGGTCGCGCTGTCGGCGAGCGACTGCAAAGTGGCCTGGTCGCTGGGAGGACCGATGGGAAGCATCCCCTCATCGGGAGGTGCTATGGCGGCGAGGATCTGCTGGAAGCGGGCTCCGGCTTCCTCCGCCTCGTCATGGGCTTTGGTTGCAGCTCCCACCCGGGCCTGCTCGCGCTTACCGAGACGCTGGTCAGCGGCCCAGTCCATGGCGCACTTGGCGAACTCCTGAAGCTGGCTGAACTGGAACGTCTCGACAAAGCCGCTTCGGTCGGTCTTAGGACGCAGAATGTCTTTCTTGTCGGCAACCAGAAGTCGGCCCAGCGCAGTAGCCGTCGACGGCCGCAACTCGGGGTTGCCAGCGCGGCGAAGGTTGATGTTCAGCCAGTCATTTCCCTTGTCGCCATAGGGCTGCACTCGCAGTCCCCGATGGTAGAGATGAACCCCGCCGACTTGTCGAAGCCAGTCGCGAATCTCCCGCGTTGGCTGCTCTGCCAGCCTGACCTCCTTCTTGGTTGCTGAAGGATTTAGGTTGAACATCCAGAGCTCGAAGGTCGCCGCAGGTGCGTCGAAAGCCATCGGTGGAGTGGGGTTCTTCTTTCTGCGACGGGTTCCCTGGCGATGACCCACATCAGTGTGACCGCCCGTGAATTCCGGTTCGTCACGCCAGTTATACAGCGTCGCCGATGCCTGCCCGTCGCCGTCCAGTTCCGCTACGAGTCGATATTCGAAGTGCCGCAACAGTTTGGAGTTCACCAACCGTGAGAGCTCTGCGAACTCCGGTGCATCACACTCCACTTGAAAGGCCGTACTGTCGGCAAACGGCCCGCTGAGCAGCAGCAGCGATCGCGCCAGCTGCTCCGCCGCATGCTCGGAGATGCTGTGCCGGAGACCCGTGACAGCGACTGTAGTCCCCTGTCGCCATTCGACGGGCCCGTCGGAGGCTGTCGGGTCAAATTCCCGGGTCACTATCCGCAGGGGCACATCCTCGACAGCCTGGGCGGCGTCGATCCGATCCCATTCAATGCTCAGGACATGCTCGATACCGGGCTCGGTCCGGGATCGCGTAGTCACTGTCATCGTGGTCCCGAGCCGTAGCGCGGCGAGTCGACCAAGACCCTTCTCGCCAACCTTGCGTCTTTTGAGGCGGGAGTGTGTGGATGACGCCTTGCCGGATTTTCCGATCAGGAGGAAACCTGACGCTAGTTCTGCCTCCGTCATCCCGTCGCCATTGTCGGAAACGGTCAGTGTGCCGCCAGCTTTGGAAGCGCCACTCAGCTTGATCGTGCACAGTGTCGCGTCAGCATCGTAGGCATTGCGGACCAGCTCCATGATCCCCAAATCAGGGTGTGGAACCAGCTCTTCTCCGAGACGGGCAAGGATCTCTGGGGCGAAGCGGAGTCGATGGTCGATCAAGCGAGCCTCCCCGGTATAAACGATGCTGGGGCCAGTCCACTACCCCTGGCCCGCATGGTAGCCCGGCGGGCTGGTATTGATGGCGTACGAGCAGTAGGCCGACGATGCCTCCCTTGATGCGGCTCTGACCTCACCGGCGCCGTATGTGCCGGGGATCGTGGGCGCCGAGCCGTCCCTGCATGCCTAAATGCACCGTAGCCGTCACGTTCCGCCGGACGCGCACCGAGGCTGGGCCCCGAGTGCGCGGTAGCGTCGCCGAGAGAACCCATCAGGGAAGGAACGATCACCGGATGCCGCACAGGACTGATGTCGCCGACAGGCGCGGCCTGATCCTCGACTTCGCCGGGGTGCTTACCGCCAGCCCGATCGACATCCACCGCGCCTGGTGCGTCTCAGAAGGGCTGGCTCCGGGGGCATGGCGCAGCACTCTCAACGATCACCCCGAGGGCCGGCGTCTGTACGCGGCTCTGGAGATCGGGGAGATCGGGCAGGCCGAGTGGAACGAGGGCACGGCGCCACTGTTGGGTGCGCATGTGGATCCGGTGAACCTGATGGGACGGGCCTGGGCCGGGGTGCCCGCAGCCCATCGGATGGTCGCGCTCGCGCGTGCTGCGCGTGCCGCCGGTCACCGGCTTGCCCTGCTGTCCAACAGCTTCGGCCTCGACCCGTTCAACCCGTACGAACACGTCGGCATCTGGGACTTGTTCGACGTGCATGTCGTCTCCGAGCTGGTGGGCATCGCGAAGCCCGATCCGGCGATCTACGAACTCGCCCTGGAGCTGATCGGGCTGCCCGCCGAACGGTGCGTGTTCGTGGACGATCACGCGATGAACCTTCCACCGGCCGTCGATCTGGGCATCGCCACGGTCCACGTCACTGACGAGGATGAGGCCGTAACCGAGTTGGAGGCCCTCCTCGACGTCACAGCGGTGGTTGCTCGCCGCATGAACTCAACTGCGGTCTGATCAAAGGCTGTCGACTCCACCGCTCCAGCCAGTACTGTCCGTGTGGGGCCCATCACGCGGAGGTTCTGGAGCATGCAATGGTCGGAGTACACCACCTCTGAGCGCTTGAAGGCGCTGCGCGGCGGCATGACACAGGAGCAGTTGGCGGAGGCGGCCGGCGTATCCGTCGGCGTGGTCCGCAAGCTCGAACGCGGTGGAACGGCTTCCCTGCCGTCCCTGCTGTCGATTGCCGACGCGCTCGGTACGGACATCGCCGTGCTCCTCGGCCAGCAGGCGCCACGGCGGTCCATGGACCGCGACGAGCGGGCCGCATTGCGTCTGGTCTCCGCGGCTACCCATGACGCGGCCATCGGCATCCCCGCCGAGGTCGAGCCGGGCACCGTCGAAGAGCTCCGCGCCGTCGTCCGCCGTGCGGACGCCGCGTATTGGGGAGGCCGGTACACCGAGCTCGGCACTCTCCTCGGGCGGCTCCTTCCCGAGGCGCGGGCGAGGTTCGACATGGTTGGCCCCGACGAGCGGGAGGCCGCCGCCGGCGTCTTGATCGACACCTTTCAGACGGCGGGCATGGCCGCCAATGTGCTCGGATCACGAGATCTGGCCTACGCTTCGCTGACGTACGGACGCCAGATCGCCGTGCAGGTCGGGGATGATCTCCGTGACGCGCACCTTGCCGCCACCACCGCGTGGGTCAATCTCCGCGACGGCCGGACCAAGCAGGGCTTCCTCCTGGCTGCAGCACAAGCCGACCGGATCGAGCCCAGGATGAGCGAGCACGACCCGGACCGGCTGAGCGTGTACGGGCAGCTCGTCACGAACGCCGCCGTCGCTGCCTCCCGGGGCGGTGCGAACTCGGACAACGCCCGCGAATACCTCTCCCAGGCGCACGCCGTCGCCGCCCGCATCGGGGACGAACATGCCCGTGGTGCGCACGCCCAGCCGTACGGACCGATGTACGCCGCAACGCAGGCCATGAGTATCGCCGTGGCCCTCGGTGATACGGCTGGAGCGCTGCGGCTCGTGGACACCGTTCGCCTGGACGACACCGTGCCCCTGGCCACTCGAGCCCGCTACGGCCTGGACGTAGCGCTGACCCAGGTCGAATGCCGACGGTGGGAGGCCGCAGCCGACACCCTCCAGACCGTCTGCGCGATGGCCCCGGGATGGGTGCGCCACCAGATGCTTCCCGGCGTCATCATCAGTCGACTCGCCGGGATGTCCGTCAACCGGCGGCGAGGACTGGCGAACTCCGCGGGCGTACCCCTCGGAGTGCGTTGACCTACGAGCCGAAGTACCACAGCCCGTAGTAGGTAGGGGCGCGCCATCAGCTCGACAGCTACGGGGCGTGGCACACCTTCGGGCGACCTTGCTTCCACTGCCACGAGGCGTGGTGGTCCGACCGGATGCGGAGTCTCTCCACTGCGACGGGCCGTGCCTGGGCCCCAACTCCGCAGCCCAGCAGCCTTGTGGGCATGCCGATCAACCCGCCCGGCGGCCTCGGGCACGTACCCGTCGCCGTCTACTCCTGCGCCACCACCTCCATTGCCCTCGGTGAGAGCGAGGAGCGTGGCCGCTGTTACGCCGACGCCCGGCACTGGCACGTCGCCGGCGTCTGGTCCGACTCCGCCCCGTCACTGCCGCTCATGGAGCGGCCGGGCTGGCAGGCCGTCACGGGTGCCCTGTCCGCCGGGATGATCCGGGGTGTCGTTGTCAGCGGCCTGACGCAAGTCGCCGCCGACGCCGCCCAGTTTGCGGCTCTCGGTGTTCTCCTCCGCGACCGGGGAGGGTTCCTCGCGGACGCGTCGAGCGCTACCCCGACCCGTCGAACCCCCGGCCAGGCCCGGCGCCGTCGCGACATCGCGGACGTGGCCTCCGGCCGGTTCACGCAGCCGGACACGTACGAGGAGGGCGCCTCGTGAGCGCTCAACGTGCCTGGGTCGGTGACCTCGTGCGGGACGGCGACGGACGGCGGGCGATCGTCACCGACGTCCGCGCCGGCGGCACCGTGTGGGTGCTGCGGCCGCCGACCGGCGGTGGCCCCCACTGGGAGACCGACGACCCCGACAGCCTCGAAATCGTCGCCCGCTCCGAAGCCAGGGATACGCAGTGAGCGACCGCGCTCGCTGCCGACCCTTCCGTCACGCTCGCGCACCACGCCCGAAAGGCGAAGTCCCCGTGTACGCGTTCGGCCTCTGCATCGACCAGCAGTACCTCGTCCCCGGCCTCGCCGCCCTCGTCGGCTTGGCCGACAGCATCACCCCGGCGGCCCGCCGCGAAGCTGCCGTACGGGTGCTCACCCTCGACCTGGCCCCGTCGCAGGCCCTCCTCCTCGCTGACCTCGCCAAGCGGGCCGGTTTCGGCTCCTTCGACCTTCGCCGATGCGCCCCTCTGCGCTTCTCGCGAATGGCCGACGCCTCGTACATCACCGTCACCACCTATCTGAGGTTCGAGTTCACGCCGAGCTTCGTCCGCCGTCCCTACCTGATCTACGTGGACGCCGACGTGCTCGTACGAGGAGACGTGAGCGAGCCGCTCGGCTCCCTCGCGTCGGACGAGACCGGTGCCGTGCGGGACGAGTTCAACCCGGCCGTCGGCGAGTGCCCGGCGCTGCCCGGAGCCGTCGAGCGCTGGCCCCACCTGCGCGGACGCCCGTACTTCAACGCGGGCGTGCTCTGGACCCACACCGTCCACATGCCCCGCATCCGCCGGGGCGTCGAGCGGGCCCTGACCCATGCCCGGCGCCACATCCTCCACAACGACCAGGACGCCCTGAACCTGTGGCGTCTGCGATCCGGCCGAGTGCGCCCGGTGGCCGGTGGTTTCAACCGGTTCGAGGTCGGCCGATTCCTGGAACGCGGGAACTGGGTGCGTCGGGTCGTCACGCGGTCGCCGAAGCCCGATCCGACTGCCGCTCTCGTGCACTTCGTCGGTCCTGAGAAGCCGTGGCAGGCCGACTGCCCTGTCACGGAGGAGGTCGTCGAATACAGGCGGCACCTGGAAGGGGCCATGCGTCACGTCAGGCGTCTGGGTGCAGTCGGCGTGGAACCGGCGGGTGTGCGGTGAGCGCGGGGGTACCGCCCGCGGTCTCGCGCGCTGCCCTCGCCCTGACCGGGGTACCGGCCCGCACCGCTCGCCGACTGTCCGCACGTACGCGCACCGTCGTGTACCGGGCGGGCCTGGCCGACGGGCGTAGTGTCGTGATCAAGCTGTACGCGGCGACCGCACGCCGCAACGCGATGACGGAGAGCGCTGCTATCCGGGCCGTGGCCGACCACGTCTCCGTACCGGCCCTCATCGGATATGGGCACGTTCCAGGCCACGAGGCGACCGCCCTTGTCACCGCCGACCTTGGCCCGCTCACTCTCGGCAGCGTCATGCGCTCCGGCCGCATCTCCGACGAGCGAGCTCTGAAAGACCTGGCCGGCCTGCTCGGCCGCCTGCACCGGGCGCCCGTCCGGTCGTGGGTCCCGCGCCGGCCGCTCCACGAGCAGGTCACTTCACTGGGCCGCCGCTGCCCGGCCAGCAGCCTCGACCGCATCGCGCCCGCGCTGGCCGCCATCGCCGACGCCGTCCACACGGCGCCCGTGTGGTGCCTCGGCGACCTGCACGGCGACAACGTAGTGATCGCCGGCCCCCAAGCCATCCGCCACCTGGTCGACTTCACCGACGCCGCAGCCGGTTCCCGCGAATCCGACGTCGCCCAGACGCTCGTCATGACCGACGCCCTCTCGACTCTCCGGGCCCGCACGGTCACCGATGCCTACCCCCTTGCGCTCGATCACCACCTGGTGGGCGCCTGGGTCGTCTTCCACACCCTGCGCTCCTGGGCGCATTCCTCCCCTGGCGACGACCGCGTCTTGTAGGCCCGCCGCCTGGACGACCTCAGCCGACGGACCCCGCACCTCTTCCGTACGCGCCGCCCGGAAAGGACGCGCTGATGAGCACCTCCGCCCTGTCGGTAGTGATTCGGGCCTTCAACGAGGCCGCCTACCTGCCCCGCTACCTGCCCTCGGTCATCGCCTCACTCACCCGCTGGGAGGAGATCACCGGCCGTACGGGAGAGGTGATCGTCGTCGACAACGCCAGCACCGACGCCACCGCCGACATGGCCTCTTCCTTCGGCGTTCGCATCGTCACCGAGTCCGTCGCCAAGCAACTCGTCGTGGACGGCTGGGAGGTGTACGAGGACGACCCCAAGACCGACGCCGGCGCACGCACCATCGCGCTGGACTCCGACACGGTCCAGGCCCTGCGGCGACACCGGGCACAGCAGGACAAGGACCGTGAGGAGTGGGAAAGCGCCTGGGTGGAGACCGGACGCGTCTTCACCAAGGAAAACGGCGAGCTGCTCCACCCCGCCAACGTCACAAGGCGGTTCATCGAGCTGTACGAGGAGATCGGCCTCCCGCCGGTCCGGCTCCACGACCTCCGCCACGGTGCCGCGACCCTCGCCCATGCGGCCGGGGCCGACCTGAAGGACATCCAGGAGATGCTCGGCCACTCCTCGATCACCATCACGGCCGACACGTACACGAGCCTGCTTTCCGAAGCGGACCTGGCGATCGCCGAGGCCGCAGCCCGGCTCGTCCCGCGCGCCCGCGCGACCTCCGAAAATACCGCCTCCGAAGCGGCGGAAGAGCCCGACGACCCGAAGCATCCCGACCCGGAGTCCGTGCCGGATGATGCTGATCCGTTGGGCGGTATTCGGGAGATCCACTCTCCGTCCGCTCACGCACCGCTCACGCAAACGGCCCCGGACGAGGAGTCCGAGGCCGAATAGAGCGCCTCCCTGGGGAGGAAACCCCAGGTCAGCGGCCTACTGCATAGTGCCCCCGGCAGGATTCGAACCTGTGACACCCGCTTTAGGAGTTTTCCTTGGGCGGGCCCTTGACCTGCGGAAATGTCGACTGTGGGGCGTCTGCCTGGGCAAACACCTCTCCGTAGTTCTCACGTGTTCGCGGGGTTTCCCGACCTCATGTGTGCTGAATCCGTTCTGCTAGGCGGCCGAGTCGCCTGGAGATACCCACTCGTACGGCACCGATGCCGAGCTGGCGCGGAGGCTACGGGACAGCACGGCGCTCAGGGTTGTTCCGCAGGTCACCTCGTCCTGCGCCGTAGCGGGCGGGGCGAGTCCCAGAGCCCGGTAGAGCCGAACACGGTGAACAACGAAAAGGCCAGTCACGTGACGGCAGTACGTGTCGACGCCGGCCCGAAGAGAACGATGGGAGGCCCAGACAAGCAGTGCGCACGTCGCCACCCACAGCAGCCGTGGCAGCACGCCCGGGATCACGATCGCCCAGAGGGCGGCGGTAGCCGCACACACCAGACCCTGCACCCGGGCAAACACCCGGGTTGCAGCGGCGGTGAGTTCGTCTCGGACGGGTGTCTCCAGGGCCTTGACGAATGGGTCCCAGCAGACGGCGAGGTCGAGTCCGTACATGCGGCGTACTTCGGCCGACACCGAGACGAGCGCGTTGCCCATAGCCGTAGGGAGCAGGTGCTGGGGGTCGCTCACCCGTGGGTACCGCGCGTACGCGGCCCGCCTTCGTGTGACGCGCCAACCGTTCTGGCTGTTCCAGGCATCCAGGTCTTCGTCGGCCAGACCAGCTGGTGGGGCATGACGCCAGGCGGCCAGGTCACTGCGGCGGGCGTGATGATGGGCCATGCGGTGCCGGGTGTACGCGAGCGCGATCCGTGAGGTGCCCCATCGGCCAGCGAGCACCTCGAGCACGAAGCCGGCCGATGCCGTCAGCGCCCACGCGGACATCACCACGACCGCGGTTGCCGCCGCCGTGAGGACGACAGGCCCCCACGGTCGCTGCGCGGCGATCGTGCACGGCACGTCGGCGGCGAAGTCAGGTGTGCGGCACAGGCGAGTGCCTGAGCCGCGCATCCACAGCATGATCAGTACGCCCGCCAGCCAGAACAGGAGGAGAGGGCCGCCCATGACTGCGCTCCATCGCTTCGCGATGGGCTCGAGTAGTCCTTTGACCAGGTCGCCCAACTTTGCCGCCTAACCCAGGACGAAAGCGTTGCCGGGGTGGACCGGGCAGCAGTCGGCGTCAAAGGGGGAGTCCATGTCACCGTTTGCCTCTTCGGAGCAATCGGCCACCGGGCACGTCCAGACGAGGGCGGATGGATCCGGACCGGGGAGGCTCGCGAAAATCGGCAGCCGAAGCCCTGGGCCGTCGGTTGACGCCTCTGTGTCCGAGCTCGTGCCCCAGCGTTCCGGCAGCGTAGAGACAGCCGAGGACACGGAGTCCTCGGGCGGCGCTGTGTATCCAAGGCCCTGGTGGACAAACGCCGCCCAGTACGAAGGGTCTCCAGCCGGGGCTTTGGCCCTGGTCTTCTTCCCTCGGGTCCCCGCCCGGGCCTCCCTCAGAGCGCGCAGCTGCGCTGTGCGCAGTGCCTCGGCGGGCGGCAGCCCCTCCAAGTTGAGCAGCGTGTGGAAGTCCCGCATTAGTGCGGCGGTCGCGGCATCGTCCACCGCCCACAGCGACCCCACCACGGCCGCCGCGCCCGCCGATCCGAACGCTGTAGCCATACTCAACGCGCCGTCATAGTGAGCGCCAGGTACTGCCGTGGCACAGGCCGACAGGACGACCAGCGGGCCGAGGCTCGGCCCCTGGCTCGCCCAGCGGAGCCGGTCGAGGACCGAGGACACGCTGAGACGTTGTCCGTTTGCCAGCACGAGGTGCGACTCGGCGGCCAGAGCACGACTGCGCGCATGGCAGGCGAAGTGGGCCACGGGGTAGGCGGGCGCGGGGCTACCGACCGGGTCGCTCAGTGCCGACAGCACCGCTCGGGGTGTGGCGGGGACCGATCCGGGCTCGCCGGACCCGCCGAACCGCCGTCCTTTTGAGTAGTACCAGCGGTATAGATCCTCGCCCTCCTGTCGGGCATGCGGCAGATCCATGGTTGGGTCGACGACCACCACGCCGCTTCCCGTGAGCGGCAGGAATGCGCGCAATGTGTACCAGGAAAGAGCGTGCGCCGAAGGCGCGTAGCTGAACGCTACTGATTCGATCGCGAAGCGGTGCTCCCACCCTCCGGGCGTCTTCGCACGGTGCCGGGCCGCGTGCCAGGGGACGAGGCCGAGGGTTCCAGACGGAATAACAACGACACGTGGAGTGTCCTCAATCCCCACCGCGGTGAGATGTTCGTAGAGCTCCCTGATTGCTGCCTTCCAGGCCCAATCGCAGACGCCGTGAAGCGCCTTCCGCCAGGACGAATCGGCCGGTGGATTGACCGCTTCGCCAACGCGTAGCTGCTCATTGTGCGCTGCGGTGAAGCTCAGCAACTCGGGTGCGTGCAGCAGAAGGAGGGGCAGCCGCAGCGAGGTGATATGCCCATTCCGGTGGACGATCAGAGCCCATCCGCAGTGCCGACCTGCCAGGAGGTGCACCACGGCATCAATGCCGAGGGAACCGCACCACTCGGAGATGTCTCCCGGGGTCGGTACGGAGGCAACGTCGTTGAAGACATCGCGCAAGGATTCTCGCATGCCTTCAGGCAAGGGCAGGAGGCGCTGTTCCCTGACGATCTCGGCCAGTTGGCGGTAAGGGACGCTGGACCCCGAGGCACTCCCGTCTGAGTAAACCGTTAGTTCGGTGTCTAGTACTACAGGGCTAGATCTGGATCATCTGGAGCTGTAGCCGCCTTCGGATGTGGTGCCGTCGTGCTTCCGCCTGATGTGCACGCCGCCAGGTCGACCAGTGAAGTCCCTGGTCGATGGCGGTGTGTGTCAGGCCGATCAGGTTGAACAGCCGCCGGACCTCGGCGACGGTCAGGGCCGCGAGCCGCCGCGTTCGCGGCTCGCGGTCACCGCCCAGGCCGGGAGAGCCCCCTTTTGCGGGGTTCGGGCCATCGCGGCCAGGAACGCCAGTGCCAGCATGGCCATGGTGATATGGCGATACCAGGCGTTGTATGTGCGTACCTGGTAGTTGTCCAGCCCGGCCTGCTGCTTGGCCGCCTCGAAACACTCCTCGACCGGCCAGCGCGGTCCGATGACCGCCACCAGGTCCGACAGTGATTCCCCGCGCGGGTTGTAGCAGTGGAAGTAGGCGGTCTCCCCGTCCGCGATGCTGCGGCGGACGACGTACTGGCGCCCCTCCGGTCCGGTGATCACGGCCCAGTCGTAGGTACGGAATCCTTTCGCTCCGATCCCGCGGGCGCGCCGGGAGAAGTCTCCGGGCCTGAGGTGTGATGCCAGGTTGTCCAGCCGGGTCGGGGTGTCGGGGTTGGTGGTGACGCCCGCGGTGTTCA
>NZ_JBHXLV010000039.1:0-40403 GCF_042721685.1 Streptomyces sp. NPDC058459
GAGCCACCTTCGGCGGGGACGGCGGAGTCGGCCGGTCGCGGCGCACCGCGCACTCACACCAGTTCGGGCTGCTGTTCGCGTCGTGGTTCCGGCACCCGCGCCCCCGCAGCCACCCCGCACCTAGGCACTGGACCCACCCTCACCTCTGGAAGAATGGGCATCATGGCCCCCGCTGAAAAGCCCACCGCTGAAAAGAAGCCTCGCGTTCTCTCCGGAATCCAGCCCACCGCGGGCTCGTTCCACCTGGGCAACTACCTCGGTGCCGTCCGCCAGTGGGTGGCCCTCCAGGAGACCCACGACGCGTTCTACATGGTCGTCGACCTGCACGCCATCACGGTCCCGCAGGACCCGAAGGACCTGCGGGCCAACACCCGCCTCGCCGCGGCCCAGCTCCTCGCGGCCGGTCTGGACCCCGACCGCTGCACCCTCTTCGTACAGAGCCAGGTCCCCGAGCACGCCCAGCTCGCCTGGGTCATGAACTGCCTCACCGGCTTCGGCGAGGCGTCCCGCATGACCCAGTTCAAGGACAAGGCGGCGAAGCAGGGCGCCGACCGGGCCAGCGTCGGCCTCTTCACGTACCCGGTCCTCCAGGTCGCGGACATCCTGCTCTACAACGCCGACGAGGTCCCGGTCGGTGAGGACCAGCGCCAGCACGTGGAGCTGACCCGCGACCTCGCCGACCGGTTCAACGGCCGCTTCGGCGAGACCTTCGTCAGCCCCAAGCCGTACATCCTCAGGGAGACGGCGAAGATCTACGACCTCCAGGACCCGGCGGTCAAGATGAGCAAGTCGGCGTCCACGCCGAAGGGCCTCGTCAACCTGCTGGACGACCCGAAGACCACGGCGAAGAAGGTGAAGAGCGCGGTCACCGACACCGACACGGTGATCCGCTTCGACCGGGAGAACAAGCCCGGCGTCAGCAACCTCCTCACCATCCACTCCACCCTCACCGCCACGCCCGTCGCCGAGCTGGAGCGGGAGTACGAGGGCAAGATGTACGGCGCCCTCAAGACCGACCTCGCCGAGATCATGGTCGCCTTCGTCACCCCCTTCCGGGAGCGCACCCAGCAGTACCTGGAGGACACCGAGACGCTGGACTCGGTCCTCGCCAAGGGCGCCGAGAAGGCCCGCGCCGTGGCCGCCGAGACCCTGGCACTGGCGTACGACCGGGTCGGTTTCCTCCCGGCGAAGCACTGAACGGGTCCTCGACGGGCCCTCAACAGGCCCTCAACAGGCGATGACCGGGCACTGACCGGGCGGCCGGGGGCGCACAGCCGCCCCCGGACGTGCGACCGCACGCGTGACCGGTGGGGCAGAGCGCCGTACATCACTTCCGGTGCGCCTGCCCTGCGGACACCCGTGGCCGTACAGTCGATAGCCGAAGGCCGTACGCGAAGACGGCTCTCAGAACGAAGCGCGACGACAGGAGACGACGTGGGGATCGTAATGATCGGCGTGTCGATCGCGGTCCCGGAGCCTCACGGCAGCCTGCTCCAGGAGCGGCGCGCGGGCTTCGGCGACGCCGCCGCGCTCAGCATCCCCACGCACATCACGCTGCTGCCGCCCACCGAGGTGGAGGAGGCGGACCTGTCCGCCGTGGACGCGCACCTCGCCGAGGTCGCGGCGGCCGGCCGGCCCTTCCCGCTGCGGCTGTCCGGCACCGGCACCTTCCGCCCGCTCTCACCGGTCGTCTACGTCCGGATCGAGCAGGGCACCGAGGACTGCGCCGAACTCCAGCAGCGGGTCCGGGACGCGTCCGGGCCGGTGCCGCGCGAGCTGCTCTTCCCGTACCACCCGCACGTCACCGTGGCGCACGGCATCGGGGAGGCGGCGATGGACCGCGCCTTCGAGGAGCTGGCCGGGTTCGAGGCAGCCTGGCCGTGCACCGGGTTCGCGCTTTACGAGCAGGGCCGGGACGGGGTGTGGCGCAAGCTGCGCGACTACTGGTTCGGCAGCCCGGTGGTGCCCCCGCAGGCCGGGCACACCGAGCGCGACACCATCCCCAGCTGCTGACCCGTACCGCTCAGACCGGCAGCCGGCGGAACAGCGCGCGCGGCGCGTGCCGCAGCACCGACATCACCGGGCGCAGCGCGCCGGGCACCCACACCGTCTCCGAGCCCCGGCGCAGCCCGAGTTCGACGGCGGCGGCCACCTCCTCCGGGGTGGTGGAGAGCGGTCCGGGCGCCAGGTGGGCGGTCCTGGCGGTCCGTACGAACCCAGGGCGTACGACCATCACGCGCACGCCCGTCCCGTGCAGCGCGTCGCCGAGTCCCTGGGCGAAGGTGTCCAGGCCGGCCTTGCTGGAGCCGTAGATGAAGTCGGAGCGGCGGGCCCGCTCGGCGGCCACCGAGGAGAGGATCACCAGCGAGCCGTGGCCCTGCTCCTGGAGCGCGCGGCCGGCGACCAGGCCGGCCGAGACCGCCCCGGTGTAGTTGGTCGCGGCGACCCGGACCGCGTGCAGCGGCTCCCGCTCGTCCCGCGCCTGGTCCCCGAGCACCCCGAAGGCGAACAGCACCATGTCGACGGCGCCCTCGGCGAACACCCTGCCGAGGACCGTCTCGTGGGACTCCGGGTCCAGCGCGTCGAAGGCGACCGTGCGGACGTCGGCGCCGAGCACGGAGAGGCGTTCCGCCGCACGGTCCAGGGCGGGGCCGGGACGCCCGGCGAGCCGGACGGTTCGGGTGCGGCGGGCGATGAGGCGGCGCGCGGTGGCCAGCGCGATCTCCGAGGTGCCGCCGAGGACGAGCAGGGACTGGGGAGAACGGCAGACAGCAGACATGCGGGTGACCGTATCGTCCCTGTATGGCCGAGTGTCCGCACGGCGGCGCCGGGCTCCCCGCAACGGGTGATCGCTGGGACACGCCGACGGATGGCCGACGGGCCCGTGCTGATCCGGGGTATCGGCACATGGAGGGCCCGCGACAAGGGCAGAGGCGGACCATGGACTGGCTGAAGAAGCTGCCCGGCGTCGGGCCGATCGTCACCTGGCTGATGGCCACGCACGCCTGGCGCTCGTACGCGCGCCTGGACCGGGTGAACTGGACCTGGCTGGCCGCGGCCATGACGTTCGTCAGCTTCATGGCGCTGTTCCCGCTGCTGACCGTCGCCGCGGCGGTCGCGGCGGCCACGCTCGACCCGGCCCGGCAGAAGACCGTGGAGAAGAACATCGCGAGCCAGTTCCCGGGCCTCGCCGACCAGCTCGACCTGAACGGGCTGGTGCAGAACGCGGGCACGGTCGGACTGATCGCCGGCGCGGCGCTGCTGTTCACCGGTATCGGCTGGGTCGGCCAGGTCCGGGACTGTCTGCGCGCGGTGTGGGAGCTGCCCGAGCGGGACGGCAACCCGGTGATGCTGAAGCTGAAGGACGCCGGGGTGCTGATCGGCCTCGGCGGCGCCCTGCTGGTGACGCTGGCCGCCTCCACGCTCGCCTCGGCCGCCATCGACAAGCTGGCGGGCGCGATCGGCCTGGACGAGCACAGCTGGGGCGTCGTGCTGCTGCGGATCACCGCGTTCGCCGTCGCCGTGCTCGCCGACTTCCTGGTCCTGCTGTACGTACTGAGCCTGCTGCCCGGGGTCGAACCGCAGCGCCGCCGCCTGCTCGTGGCGTCCCTGCTCGGCGCGCTCGGCTTCGAACTCCTCAAGCTGCTGCTGAGCGGCTACATCCAGGGTGTCGCCGCGAAGAGCGTGTACGGCGCCTTCGGTGTCCCCGTCGCCCTGCTGTTGTGGATCAACCTCACCTCGAAGCTGATCCTTTTCTGCGCCGCCTGGACGGCGACGCGCAGCGACGAGGGGAAGGTCACGGACGGGTCCGGCGACGCAGCAGATCAGGCAGCGGCCAGCGGCGGTTGACCAGGAAGGCCGCGCCCGCGAGCAGCACCAGCAGCCCGGCGGCGACACCCAGCGCGGTCCCGGCGCCGCCGCCGGAGCCGCCCGGGGCGGTGGCGCCCTTCACCGGCTCGGACCCGGCCCTCGCGGTGCCCTGCGGGGCGCCGGTGACCTCCGCGCTCGGCGCGCCGCTGGGCCGTGCGCTCGGGGTGGCGTCCAGCGGCGGGACGAGCGTGCCGACCGGCTGGACCTTGCCCGCGGCCTTGAAGCCCCAGTCGAAGAGCCGCGCGGTCTCCTTGTAGACCTCGTCGTGCTCGTGCTTCTCCGGGTTCATCACGGTGACCAGCAGCACCTTGCCGCCGCGCTCGGCGACCCCGGTGAAGGTGGCGCCCGCGTTGGTGGTGTTGCCGTTCTTGACGCCGGCGATGCCCGGATAGACGGCGGTGTCCGTGTCGCCGCTCAGCAGCCGGTTGGTGTTCTGGATCTCGAAGGTCTCGCGGGTGCCCTTGCCCTTGCCCTTGCTCGTGGTGGCGCCGGGGAACTTGGCGCGCACCGTGGAGCAGTACTCCCGGAAGTCCTTCTTCTGCAGCCCGGAGCGGGCGAACAGCGTGAGGTCGTACGCCGAGGAGTACTGCTGGGGGGCGTCGTAGCCGTCGGGGCTGACCACGTGGGTGTCGCGGGCCTGGAGCGCGTCGGCGTGGGCCTGCATGTCCCTGACGGTCCGCGGGACACCGCCGTTGATCGCGGAGAGCACATGGACGGCGTCGTTGCCGGAGCGCAGGAAGACACCGAGCCACAGGTCGCGGATGGTGTAGGTCTCGTTCTCCTTTATCCCGACCATGCTCGAACCGGCGCCGATCCCGGCGAGGTCGGTGGGCAGCACCTTGTGGCGCTGGTCCCGGGGGAAGCGGGGGAGCACGGTGTCCGCGAACAGCATCTTGAGGGTGCTCGCCGGGGGGAGCCGCCAGTGCGCGTTGTGCGAGGCGAGCACGTCGCCGCTCTCCGCGTCGGTGACGATCCAGGAGCGCGCGGAGAGGTCCCCCGGCAGCACGGGGACGCCGGCCGCGAGGTTCACCTGGGTACCGGGCACGCCGAGGCGGGCACCGCCTACCTGGGACATGTGGGCCGGGGGAGCGGCGGTGGGAGTGCCTGACGGCCTGGGTGCGGCGAAGGCTGACGGGGCGATGCCGGAGACGGTCAGCAATGCGGCAGATGTGATCAACAAGGATCGCTGAGCGATCTTCTTCGGTGCGGACACGATCGAGAACGTACCTGCCCCAGGTTGCGAAGTCCCGCCTCCCGCTCCACCCCGGCCACGGAACGGGACAGGGGGCGGCGATACTGGACTCATGAAGCTCAGCCGCCCGGTCTCCTGGTTCCTGCTCGCCTTCGGGGTGTGGAGCTGGGTCATCTGGGTCACTTTCGTCAAGAATCTCGTTGCGGACGGCAGCGGTCTCGCCTTCGACGACGGGCACCCCACGGCCTACTTCTGGGTACACCTGACGCTGGCGGTCGTGTCCTTCGTACTGGGGACGGTCGTCGGGGTCATCGGGTTGCGCGGACTGCGCGCACTGCGTCGGACGTCATAGGAGACCCCTCGGGTGGTCATCGTCTTCGTGCTCGTCGCCCTGGCCGTACTGGCCCTCGTGGCGGGCCTCCACCGGTACGTCTGGCGCCGCCTGATCCGCGACACCACCCGCCCGGCCGGCGCCGCCCGCCGAGCCGGCACTGCCCTGTTCGTCGCGGCCCCGCTGCTGATGGTCGCCGCCCTGGCCGCGGAACGCTCCGGCGCCCCCTTCTGGCTCCAACGGGCCCTGGCCTGGCCGGGCTTCCTCTGGATGCCGCTGGCCCTCTACCTGCTGCTGGCGACGCTGGCGACCGAGCCGGTGCGGGTGCGGGCGGAGCGGCGGGCCCGGCGGGCGACACGGGAGGCGGTGCTCGCCGGGCTCGGCGGGGTGCGGGTGCCTCCGGCGGAGCGGGCCGGGGTGGCCGACGACGCGCCGGCGTCCCCGGCGAGGTCCGTGCGGGCTGAGCAGGCGCCCGCGTCGCCCGCAGAGCCGTCCGTGCGGGCTGACGAGGCGCCCGCGTCCCCGGCCCCGGCGGAGCCGTCCGCAGGGGCTGACGGCACGTCCTCCGCCGAAGGGCCGCAGGCCACCGCGCTCGCCGCCGCCGCCCTCTCCCGCCGCGTCTTCGTCTCCCGCGTCGCCGGAGGCACGGCGGCCGCGGTGGCGCTGGGCACGACCGGCTGGGGCACGTACGGGGTGCTGCGCGGCCCGCGGGTGAAGCGGCTGACGGTCCCCCTGGCCAAGCTCCCGCGCTCGGCGCACGGCTTCCGGATCGCGGTCGTCAGCGACATCCACCTGGGCCCGGTGCTGGGGCGGGACTTCGCGCGGGCCGTGGTCGACACCATCAACGCGACCCAGCCGGACATGATCGCGGTCGTCGGCGACCTGGTGGACGGCAGCGTCAAGAACCTCGGCCCGGCTGCGGCACCCCTGGCCGGTCTGGAGTCCCGCCTCGGCACCTACTTCGTCACGGGCAACCACGAGTACTTCTCCGGCGCCGCCCAGTGGCTGGACGAGGTCCGCACCCTGGGCATGCGCACGCTGGAGAACGCCCGCACCGAGCTGCCGTACTTCGACCTGGCCGGCGTCAACGACCTCCAGGGCGAGAGCGAGGGCCACGGCCCGGACTTCGCCAAGGCCCTCGGCGACCGCGACCCCGCCCGCGCCGTCGTCCTCCTGGCCCACCAGCCGGTCCAGATCCACCAGGCCGTCCACTATGACGTGGACCTCCAGCTCTCCGGCCACACCCACGGCGGCCAGCTCTGGCCCGGCAACCTGATCGCCCGCGCCGCCAACCCGACGGTCGCCGGCCTGGACCGCTACGGCGACACCCAGCTCTACGTCAGCCGGGGCGCGGGCGCCTGGGGCCCGCCGACGCGCGTGTGGGCGCCGTCGGACATCACGGTGATCGAACTGGCGTCACGCGAGGCGTAGTCAGCGCAGCCCGGCGAAGAGGTCGTCCTCCGGGGCCGGGACGCCGGTGGGGTCCTGCACGCGGACGAAGGTCTCCACGCCCATCAGCTCGCCGAACCTCTCCCTGCCCATCCGGAGGAAGAAGATGTTCTCGCCCTGGCTGGCGTGCGCGGCCAGGGCGTCGTACTTCTGACCGCTGTACGCGGTGGTGTCGACCCAGGTGGTGATCTCGTCGTCGGGGAGGCCGACGTCGGCCAGGGCGGCGGCCTCGGCGGGGTCCGGCTCCGGCATGTCGCCCGCGAACTCGCGCATGACCTCGCCGAAGCGGGCCATCCCCGAGCGCGGGACCGTGGTCCAGTACACCTTGGGGGTCAGATCGGTCAGCTCCAGCGCCGCCATGGTGACGCGGTGGGCCTGGATGTGGTCGGGGTGACCGTAGAAACCGTTCTCGTCATAGGTGACGACCACATCGGGGCGGTAGTGCCGCACCAGCTCGGCGAGACGGGCCGCGGCCTCCGGTACGGGGGTCCGCCAGAAGGAGCCCGGGGCGTCGTTGCCCGGCCAGCCGATCATCCCGGAGTCGGCGTAGTCCAGCAGCTCCAGGTCGCTGATCTTCAGGATCTCGCGGCTCGCCTCCAGTTCGTCCCGGCGCAGCCGGGCGACCGCCGCCGGATCGTGTCCGGGCTCGCCCGGCTTCACACCCCCCGGCCCGTCCCCGCAACCGCCGTCGGTACAGGTCACCAGCACCGTCCTGATGCCTTCCGCCGCGTACCGCGCGAGGATGCCGCCGGTCCCGGTCGCCTCGTCGTCGGGGTGGGCGTGCACTGCCATCAGCGTCAAGGGCCGGCCGGTCATGAGGTCCTCCTGCGGGAAACGTCCTGGTACGAGGCCACGGCGGACGCGCCGCGACCTCGGTCGCCACAACCGCCCCGACCGCACCGCCTGTTCCCCGGGGCGTCCGATCGCCCCGCCGGGTGTCCCGCCAGGCGTCCCCGAACCAGGGGCGGCCCCGGGCCCGGCGGGTCGCCCACCCCGCGAATCCCGGCGTGCCATGCCGGTCAGCATGCGGCACGGCGCCGGGCCCCGGAGCGCCGCCTCAGGAGCCGGCCGACCTGATCATCGCGAACGGCGCGCCCTGCGGGTCGGTGACCACGGTCATGCGGCCCGCGGCCATGTCGAAGGGCGGGGCGAGGACGTTGCCGCCCCGGCGGACCAGGGCGTCGAGCGTGGAGTCCACGTCGTCCACCGCGAAGTACGTCAGCCAGTGGGCCGGGGTGCCGGGCGGGTCGTTGGCGAGCAGGGAGGCCCCGCCGACCGTACGGCCGCCCACGCGCAGCTCCCAGTACGAGTCGTGGCCCGCCATCGGCATGATCTCGATGCCGAACGCCTCGCCGTAGAACGCGGTGGCCGCCTCCACGTCGCTGGTGTGCAGCTCGTTCCAGGTCAGCGCGCCGGGCTCGTTGACCACGCCCGCGCCGAAGAAGTCGCCCGGCTGCCACACCCCGAACACCGCGCCCTGCGGGTCGGCCGCGATCAGCATCCGGCCGAGGGTGCCGACGTCCATCACCGGCGCGAGCAGGTTGCCGCCCGCCGCGATGATCTGGTCCTGGGTGGCCACCGCGTCGGTGCTGGCCAGGTAGCTGGTCCAGAAGGTGGGCGGCTCCGGTGTGCCCTCGGGCGCCATCGCCGGGCCGATACCGGCCACGGGCCGGTCCTGCAGCTCGCACACCGCGTACCCGCCGAACTCGGCAGGGCCGGGCGAACCCTGCCAGCCGAACAGGTCACGGTAGAAGTCCAGCGCGGCCTGCTGGTCCGGCGCCATCAGATCGACCCAGCAGGGGGTGCCGGTCGCGTACGGGGCGGTGACTTCGGGCATCGTTGCCTCTCCCTGGTGGTGTGTCCGGGTGGACACCCTTCCGCCCCGATACGTCCCCGCCGCTCCGACACGCCGTTTGCCTCTCAGCGCATGGAGGAGGGCAGCGTGGCCCGCGCCCGGTCGTACAGGGATCGCGCATGGGCGTTCGTGGTGTGCGGCCTGATCAGCTCGACCATGGTGCGCATGCGGTCGTCGGCGCGGCCCGACTGGACCATGGGCCACTCGTCGAGCGCGGCCCGCCACGTCCGGCACGCCGCTTCGAGCTGCCCCAGCCGGAGTTGCCGCTCCGCGAGGGCGGCACGGTGGCGGACGCGGGCGCGCCGGTAGACGCCGCACTGCTCGGCCCTGCGGGTTCAAGGACGGACTCTCAGGACAGGGACAGCGGCAGGCCGGCCATCCGCATGTGCCGCAAGTGCTGGCCACCGCCATAGACATGCAAGGTGAAGGTCTCCGGCCCCGGAGCACCGGCCGCGTCAAAGGCGTCCATGACACGCTCGATGCGTTCCCACAGCTTCACCGGGCCGCCCTCGCGCACCCGCCAACCGCCGTCGGTCAGGGTGAGGGCGGCGGCAGATCCAGTGACCACGTCGACCAGGTGCAGGGTCTTGCCTACGGTCACCATCTGCGCGTCGGGCACTGCGCTCTGAGCCAGGAAGCGCAGGTGGAACGCCTCCTCGGCCGCGGCGGTGATCCGCTCCAGGCTGTGCCCGGTCGAGCGCGGTCTGTCCGGCAGGCCCGCGGCCCAGTGGGCGGGATTCCCGAACTCCGGCGCCGCGTGCGTACGCGCCCCATCACTCCGTCAGAGGCAGGCACTCGGCGAGCAGGTTGATGACGTCGTGCCAGGCTCGCCGCGCGTGCCGTGGGTGATGGCCGACGCCAGGGACCGTGGGATGGTCGACCGGCGGGTGATGGAAGGCGTGCAGGGCGCCGCCATAGACCACGAGTCGCCAGTCGACGCCCGCGGCCTGCATCTCGGCCGTGAACGAGTCCCGTTGCGCGGGTGGCATGATCGGGTCTTCCGACCCGACCCCGGCCCACACCGGGCAGCGGATGCGCGCCGCGTCGCCCGGCCGGCCGGTGGTCAGTCCGTTGACGGTCCCGATCGCACGCAGGCCGACGCCGTCGCGCCCTAGTTCCAGCGCGATGGCGCCGCCGGTGCCGTAGCCGACAGCGGCGATCCGGCCGGGGTCCGTCCGTGCTTCGGCACGCAGCACATCGAGTGCCGCGTGGCCGAGGTCCCGCATCCGCTCGGGGTCGGCGAGCAGCGGCAGGCAACGGGCCAGCATCTCCTCGGGGTCGCCCAGATAACGTCCGCCGTGGAGGTCGAAGGCAAGTGCCACATAACCCAGTTCGGCGAGGGCGTCGGCCCTGCGGCGCTCGACGTCACTGAGCCCCGTGCCCTCCGGTCCAAGCAGCACTGCGGGCCGGCGGTCGGTACCGGCCGGCAGCGCGAGGTGCCCGAACATGGTCAGCCCGTCGGCCAGGTACTCGACCGTGCGCGTGGTGATCGGCGTCATGAGTCTGGACGGTAGTGACCGACGGGCACGGCCGGGCGGGGGTTCACCGCAGGCAGAACAGCGCGGCGCCCCTCTGGCAGCGAGGCGGAGGGGGTCAAGCTGAGCCGAACTGGCCGTTCTTGACGCCGGCTACGAAGGTGGAGAAGGCGGCGGCCGGGAGTTCCAGCACCGAGCCTGCGGGGACTTTGGAGTCGCGGACGTGGACGGGGAGCAGGTTGGTGGCGACCTCGACGCACTGGCCGCCGTTGTTGCTGTGTGAGGACGTGAACCAGCGGGGGGTTTCCGGCATCACAGCGATCGCGACGCAGGCGCCGCCATTGTCGCTGTACGAGGACTTGAACCAGTTCGGGGTCTCGGTCACGGCGTGTCCTTTCGTCACCGTGAGGGTAGGACCGCCTCGATCGGTCCCGCGAGGGTGCGGAACCGGACATGCGTCGGCCTCGCTGCGCTCGCACAGAGCGGCAGCGAGGCCCTGGTGATCAGACGGTGCCGAACTGGCCGTTCTTGACCCCGGTCACGAAGGTGGAGAAGGCGGCGGCGGGGAGTTCCAGCACGGAACCTGCGCGGTGCTTGGAGTCGCGGACGGGAATGGTGCCGCGCGAGGGGAGCAGGTTGGTGGCGACCTCGACGCAGGTGCCGCCGTTGTTGCTGTAAGAGGACTTGAACCAGCGGGGGGAGTCGTTGGTCGTCACGAAGTGCCCTTTCGAAGCTGTTCGATCGCGTCCACAGACAGCGCCTGGGAGAGCGATTCGGCCTGTAGTTGATGGTAGGCCGTCAGGACAGGCAGCACAGACGTGGTTTCGCGGTCCAGGCGTCCCTGTGTCTGGGACTCCGCGTAGCACAGAATGGACCGGTCGGACAGCGTCAGAAGGTTCACCGGGAGGTCGATCGTGCGACGCTCCCCTATGCCGAATGGAGCCACCTGAAGCACGGTGTTGGGACGGGCGGCGAACTCGATCAGCTGGTCAAGCTGTACATCCATGACCTCAGGGCCGCCGACAATCCGGCGTATGCAACTCTCGTCCATCACCACGAACACCATGGGAGGCCGGGCCCGCACCAGTGCCGCTTGGCGCTCCGCGACGAATGAGACACGCTCGGCGGCCTGTTCGGGGGTGATCGTGCCGCGTCGTACTGCACTGTCCGCGAGGGCCTGGGCGTACTCCGCAGTCTGAAGCAGGCCAGGGATGAGCCCGGTATCGAACACCCGGATCTCCACTGCCCGCCCCTCCAGCCCCGCGTACTCCGGGAACCCCTCCAGCAGCACGCCGTGCTTCAGCTCGCGCCAGCGTCGCTCGAACTGGTCCCCGGTTCCGAGCGCCCGGTCGGCGCTGCGCGAGAACCGCAAGGTCGGCATCTTGCGACCAGTTTCCACCGATGAAATATGCGTGCTGGAATATTCCATCTCGGTGGCGAGATCCTCCTGCTTCCACCCCCTCTCCTCCCGGCAAGAGCGCAGATGCGCGCCGAAGGCCGCTTGAGGCGAGCTGTCAGGGTTCAACTCCTTGATGTTCAAGGCGCGATCACCGACCTTCCGTCCACTTACGCCAAGTTGAGTGGTACCGAACTCTAGGTCACGCTGACTTCCCTTGGTAGTGGATTCACTACGGAGAGGAGTGCCCAGTGTTGGACGAATCCCCTCAACTCCCGCCCATCGGAACCCTCTTGGTGGACGCATACGAACGTGTGGGGGAATTCCGGGGGGAATGGGCCGGCCTGTGGTGCCTGCGGCCCGCCACCGGTGGGACGGAATGGACCGTGCGCCCCGAGGACGTACGGCCGGCCAGCCCCGAACAGCGACTCCGCGCGCTGACCGCTCGCGCGAACAGACGCAGCCGGGGTGAATGCTTGTGACCCTGTCTCGTCCGCCTGACCAGCGGATACCGACTCCGTGTGGAGGTCGCCCACGAGGCCCCGCACACCGGAGGAACCCTGAAGATGGACGACTTCGAGATTTTGGAGACCCGGTGGTTCGACCCGGAAGAGTTGCCGCAGGGATCGCAGGACTCCCGTCGCCGGCTCATCGACCCAGGCGGCACTGCAACCAGCCCGGCCGCCCGCCCCGCGAAGAGCTGATCCAGCACCTGAAAGCCACCGGCAAGGACCCCGCCGACTTACCCCCGCACGAACTGAGTCACCTCACCTGCGAGTTGGACGCCGCCCACGACGGCCCCCATGCGGACCACCTCGGCGAGATCGACCGCGAAACCCAGCTCTGGGTCCGCTGGGACGGCGACCACTACGACTTCGTCCGGCTGAGCCCCTGCGAGGCCCCGGCCGAGGACGACGACGCGTGCACCCTCTTCGCCGGCCACGACCCCGGCCACTCCTGGGAGATGCGCGACCTCCTGCACGGCTGACGAAGCCCTCTCCGGCCTGCCGGGCAAGCGACGGTTCGGCACACTCGCCACCGTCCGGCGCGGCGGGAATCCCCAACTGACCAAGACTGGTGGACAAGCACCGGGTGGTCATCCGGCTGCGAGCCGCCGACCGGCTGTACGGGACCGCGCTCGACATCCACGGCTGAGAGCGGCGGCGCGGGCCTGTGCGGGGCCCGCGCCACCAGGGGTCAGGAGTTGACGACCCGGCGGAGGTTCTCGACCGAGCCGGGCTCGTCCTTGAGGCGGCGGTCGCGGTCCGCGACGAAGGCCGCGCCCAGCTCCTCGCGGCGCGGCATCGGCACGTTCTCGCGGGCGCCGTTGAGGATGGTGCGCTCCTCCTCGTCGGTGTGGTGGGTGATCGCCTCCACCAGTTCCTCCAGCTTGGAGTCCCAGTCCTCGGAGCCGACCTCCTTCACCTCCAGCAGGTGCAGCAGCGCCTCGTTCCCCTCGTCGTGCTCGTGCTCGCCGTGCTCGACCTCTTCGTCGTCGATGTTCCGGTACCGCTTCAGCGCCGGGTACACCTCCGCCTCCTCCGCCAGCGCGTGCGCCACCAGCAGATCGGCGAACTCCTTCAGCGCCGCCGCCCGGTCCGCCTCGACGCTGCGCATCTGCCGGAACAGGTCCTCCATGCGGCGGTGGTCCAGGAGGATGAGTTCGACGACGTCCTTGGTCTCGGCCATGAGGGGCACCACTCTCGTGCGAAGTATGCGAAGTGTTCGGGCCCCCACCGTGTACCCCCGCCGTGCGCCGGGATGACTCTCCGCACGGGACGGGATCAGCTTCGGCCGCGCGGCGCGGGAAGCGCCTTCGTCATGCCCGGCAGGAAGTCGTTGAAGAGTTCGTGGACCTCCAGGACCAGGGGGCGCAGCACGCGGAAGCGGGACAGGGCGACGCCGCGCGCGGTGAGGCGGGCGCCTCGCCGGGCCAGGCGGTAACTGCGCTCGCGGTTCTCCGTACGGTCGAAGACCCAGTACAGGACCAGGCCCATCTGGGAGAGCCACATCAGCTCGGGCAGGGCGTCCCGCAGCTCGGGGGAGACCTTGGACTTGGAGCCCGCCAGCACCTCCCGGTGCACGCTGATCGCCTGTTCGCGGGCGTGCTCGCTCTCCGGGGAGAAGGGGCTGAGCGGGCTGTCCGGGTCGGCGGCGGTCTTGAAGAACTGCACCGCGAACTCGTGGTACGGCTTCGCGATGTCCAGCCACGTGGTCAGCACGCCCGCGAGCCGCGCCTCCAGGGCGGTCTCCTCCGCCAGCACCGACCGGACCGCCTCCTCGTGCTCGGCGGCGATCCGGTCGTAGAAGCCCTGGATCAGATGCTCCTTGCCCGCGAAGTAGTAGTAGGCGTTGCCGACCGAGACGCCGGCCTCCCTGGCGATGGCCCGCATCGTGGTCTTCTCGTAGCCGTTCTCCTGGAACAGGCGCATCGCGGTCTGAAGGATCAGCGCGCGGGTCTGCTCCGACTTGCTCTGGGGTCCGGCCTCGGGGCCGTCGTTCTTAGCGGGCACGTAAGGAGCCTAGCCAGTGGGGCAGGAGCCGTCGGCGCAGGACGGCGGGTCGAACACCCAGCCCTGCTCCGGTACGTACCGCCAGCCGTCCGCGCGGCGGTACGTACCCTGACCGCCCCACCGACCGCCCTGTCGCGTGCCCCACTGCGCGCCCCGGTACTTCGCCGCCGCCAGCACCGCGCCCCGCGCCAGCAGCGCGCCGGCCGGTGTGCTGAGCCGGTGGGCCAGCGGGCGGTGCTCGCGCAGCGCCCACAGCACCACGACCCAGGCCGCCGCACCCCGGTACACCTGCCCGGAGTCCCCGATCACGGTGACCTCCTCCAGCGTGGCGGCCGGGTCCACGCCGGGGAACCGGGTCCGCGCCTCGGCCGACCCGGCGGGCACCAGTTCCAGCGGTACGAGCTGGGCCTGCCGTACGAGCCAGTCGCGCAGGTGGGTGCAGAGGCCGCACTCGGCGTCGTAGAGGACAGTCAGCCCCCGGACCGGGGCGCTCGTGACGCCCCGGTCCACGGTCCCGCTCATGCTCCGGCCGTCGGTGCCACCCAGCCCTGCGGGGCGACCGGCGGCTGGGTCTCGCGCTCCATCAGGCCGCGGCGGCGGATCTTGTTGAGCACGAAGACATTGCCCAGGTGCATCACGCCGAGCACCAGCAGCACCACACCGAGCTTGGCCGACAGGGCCTCGAAGATGCCCCGGGTGTCCGCGATGGTGCCGTCGTCGTTCAGGTAGAGCGCGACGAAGCCCAGGTTGACGAGGTAGAAGCCGACCACCAGCAGGTGGTTGACGGCGTCCGCGAGCTTCTCGTTGCCGTGCAGCACGTCGGACAGGAAGATCCGGCCGTTGCGGCTGAGCGTGCGGGCGACCCAGACGGTCAGCCCGATGCTGACGGCCAGGTAGATCACGTAGGCGATGACGGTGCGGTCCATGCCCCACCCCTTCTTGAACGCGTTCAAAACGCTGACAGGGATGACTGTAGACCTGTTTTTGAACGTGTTCAACCAAGTGGGGTGAGGTCTGGATCTCAAGCCCTGCGGGCGAGTTCGGGGCGCTTGGTGTAGTCGGTGAGGCCGAAGACGTTGCCCCACGGGTCCGCGAACTCCACGGTCCGCCCGGTCGCCGTCGACATCGCCTCGTCCACCGGCTCGATCCCGGCCGCCGCCAGCCGCCGGGCCGCCGCGCGGGCGTCCGGCACCTCCAGCCAGAGGCGGGGCGCGGGCCAGGAGGGCGGCCGGTGCCCGAGGCCCTCCTCGTGGCGCAGCAGAACTCCCGGCGTCTCCCCGCCGACCCTCAGCAGCGCGATCCCGCCCTCGTCGAACCGGAACCCCACGGTGAACCCGGCCCGCTCGTAGAACCCCACGGCCTCCCCGAGGTCCCCCACGGGAAGTACCACGCTGTCGAACCCCAGCAGCTCATACGCTTCGTCGTCTGACATGGCGTCAGGCTAGGGCGAAGCCCCGCTTCAACAGGGCGGAGCGCCCGTACGGGGGCTGCGCGATCACTCGTTGAGCCGAGACACCACAGCGGATCGGTCAGGGGCGCTGGGGGCGTCCCGCCTCGATGATCGCGGCCGCGTCCAGGGTGACCTTCGCTCCGATGGTGTCGGGGAGGACGACCAGTTCGCCGGGGGCGTAGGGGCGATGGCTCTCGTAGGTGTCACCCGCGGGAGAGGAGAGCACGTGCAGTCGTTCGTGCTTCCGGTCCACGATGACGTACACCGGTACCTTCGCCTCGGCGTAGGCGGCGACCTTGGTGCGCAGGTCGGTGCGGTAGTTGCTGGAGGTGACCTCCACGACCAGGCGGAAGCACGCGGGGTCGTAGCAGTTGTTGCTCACGTAGTGCTCGCGATAGTCGCCGTCGACCAGGGAGAGGTCCGGGACCGCGTAGTCGTCGGAGCCCGTCGGCAGCCAGAGGCCGATGCCCTGTACGACCTTCGACTCGATTCCGTGCAGGGCGGCTGCCATGAAGGGAGCCATCACGTCGGTCAGAGCGACGCCGTGCGGGCCGTCAGGGGGCGGGGACGCGAGGAGCTGGCCTCCGATGATCTCGACGCGGTAGCCCGGATTGCGCTCCATGAGCCGGGTGGCTTCCGCGATCAGCGCGCTCTCGCCGTGAGGCTGCTCGACGGCCGCTGCGGACATGTGGTGCCTCCCAGGGGCTGGTGCCGAGAGCATCATCGTATGCCGTACCGTCCCCCTACGTCCCGATCGATCACCTTCACCCGAACGTGTCCGGCGACGGCAAAGGGCCCCGTTCCGGGAGTCGGAACGGGGCCCTCGCGGCGCAGACTCAGAAGCGGCGGGTGATCAGCGCGCGCTTCACTTCCTGGATCGCCTTCGTGACCTCGATGCCGCGCGGGCAGGCGTCCGTGCAGTTGAAGGTCGTGCGGCAGCGCCACACGCCGTCGCGGTCGTTGAGGATCTCCAGGCGCTGCTCGCCGGCGTCGTCGCGCGAGTCGAAGATGAAGCGGTGGGCGTTCACGATCGCGGCCGGGCCGAAGTACTGGCCGTCGTTCCAGAACACCGGGCACGACGAGGTGCACGCGGCGCACAGGATGCACTTGGTGGTGTCGTCGAAGCGCTCGCGGTCCTCGGCGGACTGGAGCCGCTCACGGGTCGGCTCGTTCGTGTCGTTGGTGACCAGGAACGGCATGACGTCCCGGTACGCCTGGAAGAACGGGTCCATGTCGACCACGAGGTCCTTGAGCGCGGTCAGGCCCTTGATGGGCTCGACCGTGATCGGCTTCCCGGGGTTGACGTCCTTGATCAGCGTCTTGCAGGCCAGACGGTTCTTGCCGTTGATCCGCATCGCGTCGGACCCGCAGATGCCGTGGGCGCAGGAACGGCGGAAGGTCAGCGTGCCGTCGTGGTCCCACTTGATCTTGTTGAGCCCGTCGAGGACGCGCTCCTTGGGGTCCATCTCCAACTGGAAGTCTTCCCAGTAGGGCTCCGGCGCGACCTCCGGGTTGAACCGGCGGATGCGGAGGGTGACCGTGATGTAGGGGGACGCGGCGGACGCCGCCTCGGCCTTGTCCAGAACAGGGGTAGCCATCAGTACTTACGCTCCATCGGCTGGTAGCGGGTCTGGACGACCGGCTTGTAGTCGAGACGCACGGTCTCCGAGCCGTCTTCGCCCATCTCGCGGTACGCCATCGTGTGACGCATGAAGTTGACGTCGTCGCGGTTCGGGTAGTCCTCGCGGTAGTGACCGCCGCGGGACTCCTTGCGGGCCAGCGCGGACACCGCCATGACCTCGGCCAGCTCCAGCAGGTTGCCCAGCTCGATGGCCTCCAGCAGGTCGGTGTTGAACCGCTTGCCCTTGTCCTGGATGGACACGTTGAGGTACCGCTCGCGCAGCTCGGCGATCTTCTCGACCGCCGTCTTGATCGTCTGCTCGGTACGGAACACCATGACGTTGGCGTCCATGGTCTCCTGCAGCTCCCGGCGGATGTCGGCCACCCGCTCGGTGCCGGTGGCGTCCCGCAGCCGCTCGATCTGCGCGACGACCGTCGCCTCGGGGTTCTCCGGCAGCTCGGTGAAGCCCACGGTGTGGGCGTAGTCGGCGGCGGCGATGCCCGCGCGGCGGCCGAACACGTTGATGTCCAGCAGCGAGTTGGTGCCCAGGCGGTTGGCGCCGTGCACGGAGACACAGGCGACCTCGCCGGCCGCGTACAGGCCCGGCACGACGGTGGCGTTGTCCGACAGGACCTCACCCTCGACGTTGGTCGGGATGCCGCCCATCGCGTAGTGCGCGGTGGGCTGGATCGGGATCGGGTCCGTGTACGGCTCGATGCCGAGGTAGGTGCGCGCGAACTCGGTGATGTCCGGGAGCTTGGCGTCCAGCTGCTCCGGCGGCAGGTGGGTGAGGTCGAGGTAGACGTGGTCGCCCTCGGGACCGCAGCCCCGGCCCTCGCGGATCTCGGTGTAGATCGAGCGCGAGACGACGTCACGGGACGCGAGGTCCTTCATGACCGGCGCGTACTTCTCCATGAAGCGCTCGCCGTCCTTGTTGCGGAGGATGCCGCCCTCACCGCGGGCGCCCTCCGTCAGCAGGATGCCCATGCGCCAGATGCCGGTCGGGTGGAACTGGAAGAACTCCATGTCCTCCAGCGGGATGCCCCGGCGGAAGCACGCGGCCTGGCCGTCACCGGTCAGGGTGTGCGCGTTGGACGTCACCTTGAAGAACTTGCCGGTGCCGCCGGACGCGTAGATCACGGACTTCGCCTGGAAGACGTGGATCTCGCCGGTGGCCAGCTCGTACGCGACCACGCCGGCGGACGTCTTGACGCCGTCGACCTCGGTGATCAGCTGGTCCAGGACGTAGAACTCGTTGAAGAACTCCACGCCCTCCTTGACGCAGTTCTGGTACAGCGTCTGGAGGATCATGTGGCCGGTGCGGTCGGCCGCGTAGCAGGACCGGCGGACCGGGGCCTCGCCGTGGTTGCGGGAGTGACCGCCGAAGCGACGCTGGTCGATCGTCCCGTCGGGCGTCCGGTTGAACGGCAGGCCCATCTTCTCCAGGTCGAGGACCGCGTCGATGGCCTCCTTCGCCAGGATCTCGGCGGCGTCCTGGTCGACCAGGTAGTCACCGCCCTTGATCGTGTCGAAGGTGTGCCACTCCCAGTTGTCCTCCTCCACGTTGGCCAGCGCGGCGGCCATGCCGCCCTGCGCGGCGCCCGTGTGGGAGCGGGTGGGGTAGAGCTTGGTCAGCACGGCGGTGCGGCTGCGCTTCGTCGACTCGATGGCCGCGCGCATGCCCGCGCCGCCGGCGCCGACGATGACGGTGTCGTACTTGTGGATCTTCATGATTCTCGCAGCCCCGTGCCTAACGGATGTTCGGGTCGAAGGTGAAGATCACCAGCGTGCCCAGCAGGATGGTGAACACCGTGGCCGTGTAGAGCAGGCCCTTGAGCCACAGGCGGGTGTTCACACGCTCCGCGTAGTCGTTGATGACCGTGCGCAGGCCGTTGGCGCCGTGCAGCATCGCCAGCCACAGCATCGCCAGGTCCCAGACCTGCCAGAACGGGGACGCCCAGCGGCCGGCCACGAACGCGAAGCCGATCTTGGAGACCCCGCCGTCCAGCACCAGCTGGATCAGCACGTGGCCGAGGACGAGCACGACCAGCACGACGCCGGACAGGCGCATGAAGAGCCAGGCGGCCATCTCGAAGTTGCCCCGCGTGGACTTCGCGGTCCTCTTGGTACGGGTGCGCGAGCGCGGGGCGTCGATGGACAGCGCGTAGGCGTCCTCGGCGGCCGCGGAGGAGCCCGTCAGGTTGATCTCAGAGGTGGACATCGGCGTCAGCTCCCGAACAGGACACGAGCGGCGTGGCCGAGGACCGGGTACAGGGCGCCGGCCATCAGGATGATCCAGACGCCGAGGACGCTCCACAGCATCTGCTTCTGGTAGCGCGGGCCCTTCGACCAGAAGTCGACGGCGATGACGCGCAGACCGTTGAGCGCGTGGAAGAGGATGGCGGCCACGAGGCCGTACTCCAGCAGCGCGACGATCGGGGTCTTGTACGTGGCTACGACCTTGTCGTAGTCCTCGGGGGAGACACGCACGAGGGCGGTGTCCAGCACGTGAACGAACAGGAAGAAGAAGATGAGGACGCCGGTGACTCGATGAGCCACCCAGGACCACATACCTTCCCGGCCGCGGTACAACGTTCCAGCCGGCACGGAAGAACCCTCCGGATGCGGGGACTAGGGCCGCGCCGGCTTCTGTGTCGGCCGGGCCCGGCCGGGTACGGTCCACCGGCCCTCAGCATCGTATCCATGAGGTGCGGTGCGGCTCACGGGGGGCCTGTTACGGGTGATCAGGCCGGTCATGCTTTCCCCTTCGCGGCCATCCGGGCGGATTCGCCCCCTATACGCCGTGTCGGGGCGCGTAGTGGCTGGTCGCGCGGGTGTTAGCGCCGCCCAGATGGGTCGCGAGCCGGTGCCGGGCCAGGCCCCGCAGCTCCTCGGCGGCCACCACCCGCTCGTCCTCGGGATCGTTCGCCAATCGTGACCGGATGCCCGCGAGGACGCGGTCCAGCGCCTCCCCGGGTGAGGCGCCGCCCGGGGCGATCACGAAGACATGGCCGAAGCGGGCCTCGTAGGCGGCGTGCGCAGCGCTCAGCGCCGTGTGGGCGGCCGAGTAGGTGTCCTCGGGCAGCTCGGGCAGCGACTCGCCCGCCAGGGCGTCGGCCAGGTCGACGACCCGCAGGTCGTAGGCCGCCTCGTCCGCGGCCGCCAGCAGGGCGGCCAGGTCGGGGTAGGGCCGGTGCTCGGCGAGCCGGTGCGCCCAGCGGGCGTTGCGCAGACAGCGCAGGAGCAGCGCGCGGGCCTCCTCGGCCGGCGCCAGGTTGAAGGCGTCGAGCGGGGTGGGGAGATAAGGCGAACGGTGCGCAGGCAGCTTGGGTCCTCATGGGAGGTCAGGAGAAGTCAGGGGAGGGCAGGGGAGGGGTGACAGGGAAGCCTGTGAAGGATGTGCCGACACGCTATCGAGAGTGGTCACTGTGTGTCCGGCTGATGCCCGAATTTCACTCGGACGGGAGAGTTTCGGAACATCTCGGTGACGGGTGAACCGCGGATCGGTCGTACGTTGGGAGGGTGAGCAAGCACAGACATCGCGCTTCGGCACGACAGCTCGAGCGGAAGCGGACCATCATGGCCGCCGCGGTCGTCGGGACCGTGGTGGCCGGGGTGGGCGTCGGAGTGTGGGCGTCATCCGGAGGGAGTGGTTCCGCCGGAGGCTCGGACGCGGGCACGGTCGGCGCCTCCCGGCAGGCCGATCCGCCGACCCCCTCGCCCAGCCGCTCCTACCCCGTGTCGCAGGCACCGCGGACCATCCCGGCGGTGCGCGAGCACACCGCCGCCCGAGGGCCCGGCTGGAAGCCGCGGGACGGCGGCCGGGTGGTGGTCACCGACCCGGCGCTGGCCGACGAGGGCAGGCTCATAGCGGGTGAGCTGGGCCTCGACTACGGCGGGGAGAAGAGCGACTCCAAGGCCGGCGACGTCCGCCTCGGCCTCGGCGGGAGCGGCAACCCGGAGTCGTACACCATGACCGTGCGCGACGGCCGGGTGGACATCAAGGGGCCCGCCGACGCGGGCGTCTTCTACGGCACCCGGACCCTCAAGCAGGAGGTCCACGGCGGCGGTACCGCGCCCGAGGGCGTGGTCGAGGACGAGCCCGCCAAGCCCGCGCGCGGCTTCATGCTCGACATCGCGCGCAAACCGTTCTCCGAGACCTGGATCGAGGACCGGATACGCGAACTCGGCGATCTGAAGTACAACGAGCTGGGGCTGCACTTCTCGGACGACCAGGCGTTCCGCATCCAGTCCACCAGCCACCCCGAGATCGTCTCCAAGGACCATCTCAGCAAGGCGCAGGTCAAGAGGATCGTGGACCTGGCCGCCGCCCGGCACATCACGATCGTGCCCGAGATCGACTCGCCGGGGCACCTGGGCGCCGTCATCGCCGCCCACCCCGATCTCCAGCTCCGCAACGTCGACGGCAAGGCGACGCGCGGCGCGATCGACATCTCCAAGCCCGAGTCCGCGAAGATCGTGGACGATCTGCTGGACGAGTACGCGGACCTCTTCCCCGGCGACAAGTGGAACCTGGGCGGCGACGAGTACCAGGCGCTGGTCGTCTCCGACCCCGAGGCGTCCTACCCGCGGCTCGCCGCCGCCGCCCGCGACGCCTACGGCGCGAACGGCAACGTCGCCGACCTCACCACCGGCTGGCTGAACGGCCGCGCGGACACCGTCCGGGCCCACGACCGCACCATGCGGGCGTGGAACGACGGCTTCCTGCGTGACTCCACGATCCAGCCCGCCAAGGACATCCAGGTCGCCTACTGGACCGGCAAGGAGATCGGCGCCCGGCCCCCGGTGGACTACCTGAGCGCGGGCCGCCAGCTCTACAACTACAACGACGAGTACCTGTACTACGTCCTAGGCGAGCCGAACGACTTCACCTACCCGACCGGCCGGCGGATCTACCAGGAGTGGACCCCGCGCGTGATCCGGGGCACCAGCCCGGTCCCGGCCCGGTACGACGGCCGGATCCTCGGCGGCTCCTTCGCCGTGTGGTGCGACTTCCCCAACGCCCAGACCGAGAGCCAGGTCGCGTCCGGCATCCGGATGCCGCTGCGGGCCACCGTGCAGAAGCTCTGGGACCCGGGGCAACCGCCGCTGACCTGGCCGCAGTTCGAGGAGCTGGCCAACAGGCTGGGGTAAGTGGACGGACATGCGCTGAGCACGTAGGTTCTCGTGTTCGCTCGGGTGTACGCGGCTCTGGGGAGGGCCGCGTACACCTTTTCCGTCGTACGGGGGGGAACACCGCCATGAAATGCGCCAGTTGCCACAGCGTCGAGGCCGTCACCGGGGAGACGCGGTGCGCCCGCTGCGCGCCGGCGGCGGACTTCACGCCCTTCGTGCCGCCGGGGCCGCCGCCTCGCTCGCCGGTGGGGCTGGGGCGGGCGACCGCGGTACTGCTGGGGCTGGTCGGCGCCGTCGACCTGGTCGCGGTCTGGACCGACCTGGCGCGGCCGTCCGTCCGGATCGGATCGCTCCTCACCATCGCGCAGGGGGTCCTGCTGCTGCCCACGGCGACCGTGTACCTGTGCTGGCTGTGGCGGGTGCACATCAACGCCGAGGTGTTCGACGCGAGTTCGCAGAGCAAAGCGCGGTGGTGGACGATCGGCGGCTGGCTCGTGCCGTTCGTGAACCTCTGGTTCCCGCGCCGGATCGTCCTGGACGCGTGGGACGCCAGCGCGCCGCTGGGGCGGCCGGCCGGGCACGGGCTGGTCGACCTGTGGTGGGCGTCCTGGGTGGCCGGGCTGCTCGTCGTACGGCTGCTGCGGGTGGAACCCGGGGCGGGTGTACAGGCCGTGGCCGACGGGATCGGTCTCGTCTCCGCCGCGCTGGCCGCCGTGGTGGTCCTCCGGCTGACCCGGATGCAGCACGAGAAGGCGCTTCAAGGGCCGTCGCTGCCGTCGCTGCCGTCCGGCGCTCTTGGCTGAAAACCGGTGACTGTGACACTCCGGGCCCGTCGCACGCAGTAAGGGGAAATGCGGGCTCCGTACAGACGGTGCCCAGGCGAGGGAGGCATCCATGAGCCTGGAGGAACTGATCGCGCAGGCCGACGAACGCGGGCTGGCCGCGAGCGGACTGGCTTGTTCGGATCGGTGCGTGTCCCTGCTCGTCGACGACGACGAGTTGCTGCGCCCGCTGTGGGCTCATCTCGTGGACGGCTCCGACTGGTCCGGGAGCCTGGAGAAGGTGCGGGCCGTGCTGGGTGCGGTGGAGCCCGCCGCCGGTGAGAACGAGGCGGCGTGGGTGGCGCGGGGGATGCTGCTGTCGGCTCCGGACGGGCGGGACCGGGAGGCGCTGCGGGAGTGGGCCGAGGCATGCTCGGCGGCCTCGCTGCGGGTGCACCGGCTGCTGGGTCCCGCCGGCGCTGAGGGCGTGGATGAGGAACTGCCGCTGGTCGCCGCCGAGCTGGGGCGGCAGACGGTCGTCCTCCAACTCCTCGCGGAGCACGGCCCGCAGGGGCTGCGGCGGGCGCTGGACGTGTCGGGGGAGGGACGGCGGGTACTGCGTGCGGTGGTGTCCCGGCGGGCGCGGGCGCAGGGTTGAACCTCGGCTCGGGGCGGGTTCTGTGTCCGTCCTGAGGGTGCGATGGGGCGGTCCTGCGCAGGTTGCCGGAACGGCGCCGAATCGTGTGACGCGTGGCCGGCCAGGACCGCTTACCCCCCGGACGGCCGCAGCTGGGACCCGGTGTGCGGTTCCGGCTCGCTGCGGCGGCGCAGATCCGCGCGTTCGGCGGTCCTTCTGTCCCCAGCGCCTACGAGTGGGAGTTTCCAGGCTCGCCGGCTGTGCCGTGCTCAGGGCTGAGCCCTTCCACAGCGAGGCGGAAGAGGCGGTCGGCCTGAGTGGCGGGGTCCTTGTGGTTTTCGGTGGCCAGGGCGATGCCGGTGGCGAGGGTCAGCAGGTCGTGAAAGGTGACGTGCGGCGCCACCGCCCCGTCGCGGATGGCCCGCTGGAGCAGGGGGCTCCCCGCCGCTTCGATGCTGCCGCCGCAGCCGTTCGGGGAGGGTTCTTCGGTGGGGGGCTCGTAGCTGAGGACACTGGCGAATCCGCGGGCTGAGACGGCGTAGCGGACGAAGGCGTGGAGCCACTCCAGGAGTGCGGTGCGGCCGTCCCCGGCCGCGCTCAGGCGGTGGGCGTCCTCGCACAGGGCCTCGACGCGCTCCTGGAAGACGGCTTCGAGAAGGGCGCGGCGGGTGGGGAAGTGTCGGCGCACGGTCGCCGAACCGACGCCCGCCGTGCGGGCGATCTGCTCCTGGGACGCCTCGGCGCCGTGCGCGGCGACCTCGGCTTCGGCGACGGCGAGGATGCGTTGGTAGTTGCGTCGGGCGTCCGAGCGCTGACCGGTCATGATCTCCTCATTGCTAAACGGCGGGCCCTGCCATATTTTAGCGGCAGGGAAACGGCGGGACCCGCCGTTTTATCTTCCCCCGGTCCGTGAGGAGCAGCGGTCATGCCCATCTCCAGCGATACCGTCCTGGTCACCGGAGCCACCGGCCGGCAGGGCGGGGCCACGGCTCGCGCACTCCTGGCCGCCGAGGTGCCCGTGCGTGCGCTCGTCCGCGATCCGTGGTCGAAGCCCGCCAGGGCGATCGAGGCGCTGGGTGCCGAACTGGTGCGGGCGGATCTTTCCGACCGGGCCTCCCTCGGCCCGGCGGTCGACGGGGTCCGCGCGGTGTTCTCGGTGCAGATGCCGCCCATGACCGACACCAGCGTGGACTTCGCGACCGAACTCGCCCAGGCCGCCCACCTGGTGGACGCGGCGAAGGCAGGGGGTGTGCGGCAGTTCGTGCAGTCCTCGACCAGCGGAGTCGGTGAGCACACCCGGGTCCCCGGCTGGGCCGAGGGCCGCTGGGCGGCGATGGCGGACTACTTCCAGACCAAACAGGCGATCATGGAGGCGGTGCGCGGTGCGGGCTTTGCCCGCTGGACGGTGATCAAGCCCGCCTTCTTCATGGAGAACCTGCCCCTACTGGCTCCCCAGGGGCCCGGCGGCGGACTGCTGACGGTCCTGAAACCGGACACCGAACTCGCCCTGGTGGCCACGCGGGACATCGGCACGGCCGCCGCGCACGCCTTCCAGGACCCCGACCGGTTCCACCAGGTGGAACTGGAACTGGCCGGTGACCTGCGCACCATGGAGCAGATCGCGCAGACCTTGTCCGCCGCATGGGGCGTGCCCGTGACCGCGCCCTCCATGAGCGCGGAAGAGGCCCTCGACGCGGGCATGCCGAAGTGGGGAGCCGGACACGAGTGGAACAACGTCGTCCTCCAGCCCGCCCGGCCCGAGTTCGCCAGGGAGCTTGGCATCCCGCTCACCACCTTCGCCGAGTGGGCCGATGAGGAACTGACCCCCGTGTCCGGCTGAGACGCCCTCCGGCGTGCGGGCGCAAGGGGTCCTCCAGGGCCCTCAGGCGGCGAGTACCTCGTCGGCCTGGGTGACGCCGTCGCGGCCGGCGCGGTACTGCTCCAGCATCGCGTCGGCGGCGTGCAGGGCGTCCTCGCTGGTGTGGGTGCCGGTCATGACGCACAGCGTGTAGACGGAGTCCTGCAGCATCCGGTCGGTGCGGGGGGTGGGCCGCTGGTCGTGGTCGATACGCGCGGCGGCGAAGCGCGCCAGAACCACGCGCAGACTCTTTTCGGCCGGCAGCAACATGACATTCCTTCCATACGGCGACGGCGTCACGGCGCTACGTGCCGATGACTCTCGTCGATCACATCTCTCACCGACTGCCCCCTCGCGCCGGGCTTACGCACGGCGAACGGCTCCGTCCCCACAAGGTGCGGGGAGGAGCCGTTCGGTGTGCCGCGTTTCCGGGAGTGCTCAGGCGTGTCGCCGGTTGCCCGTGATGACGCGGTAGAGGACCAGCAGGATGACGGAGCCGATGATGGCCGCGATCCAGGTGGAGAGGTCGAAGAAGCCGTCGATGGAGTCGACACCGAAGATGACCTTGCCGAGGAAGCCGCCCAGCAGACCGCCCGCGATGCCGATCAGGATCGTGATGATGACCCCGCCCGGGTCCTTCCCCGGCATGATCGCCTTGGCGATGAATCCGGCGATCAGTCCGATGAGAATCCACGCGATAATGCCCATGACACGGCTCCTTGACGACGTAAGGGTTTTGTTAACACGACGTATGTACGCTCAGACGACTGTCAAACCTCTTGCCGGACAACTTGATGATTCGGTTCTGCAGGCGCCGGGTCGAAGGGCTCCCGAAGCCCGCCCCGGGCCCGGCGTCGCGCCGTCCGTCCCGCACCCCGTACGCGGGCCGCATCGTGCCCCGGCGGAGGGCCGAACGCCAGAGCGACGGCCAGGGCCGCCACCCCCCACAGGAGAGACCCCGGCCGTCGCGTGGTGCGGACCGCGAGCGGTCCGTCATGTTGTTCTGCGTCATGGCCGCGTCATGTGTCACACCCAGGACGTGTCACGAGTCAGTTGCATCTTCCACAGACATGGACGAGCAGCGGTTTCAGGCCGTAACGTGCGTTTCGCGCCGATCGAGGGCGGGCGTAAAGGGAGTGCGGTGCAGGGGGACGACGCGGAGTTGACGGCCGCGGTGCGCGCGGCTCAGGCGGGGGACGAGACCGCGTTCCGTACGGTGTACCGCGCGGTGCATCCACGGCTGCTCGGCTATGTACGCACGCTGGTCGGCGACTTGGACGCCGAGGACGTCACGTCCGAGGCATGGCTGCAGATCGCGCGCGACCTCGGCCGGTTCGACGGTGACGCCGACCGGTTCCGGGGCTGGGCCGCGCGGATAGCCCGCAACCGCGCCCTGGACCACATACGGATGCGCGGCCGCCGCCCCCTGATAGGCGGCGACGAGACCGAACTGACCGGCCGGGCCGCCGAGTCGGACACCGAGGTCGAGGCCATGGAGGCCCTGACCACCGGCGGCACCCTCTCCCTCATCGCCCGGCTCCCGCAGGACCAGGCCGAGGCCGTCGTGCTGCGCGTGGTGGTCGGGCTCGACGCCAAGACCGCCGCCGAGACGCTCGGCAAGCGCGCGGGCGCCGTCCGCACCGCCGCGCACCGGGGTCTGAAACGGCTCGCCGAACTCCTCGGCGCCGACCCGGAGTCGACGGGAGGGCTCGACGCGCTCCCGCCCCAGCGGACACCGCGCGGTCGCACGGTGCCGTCCGCGAGTGTGACGCGTACGCGTACGCGGACGCAGAGGGACATGTGATGGCCGACGAGCACGACAAGTGGCTGGACGGTGAGGCGTCGGAACGTCTGCTGCGTGGTCAGCCGTTGGAAGCCGTCGACGCCGGTGCGCGTGACCGGGTCGGCCGGCTCGCGGGAGTGCTCGCCGCGCTGGCCGCCCAGGGAGCGCCCGCGCTCGGTGAACTGCCGGGAGAGAAGGCCGCGTTGGCCGCGTTCCGGGACGCGCGTGCGGCTGCCGTCCCGACCGGGAGCACGTACGGACGCGCCGACGCGGGCCTCGTCCGCATCGGCGCCCCCGCCCCGCCGGCCCGGCGCTCCCGCTGGGGCCTGCCGCTCCGGCTCGGGCTCGCCGCCGCGCTGGCCGCCGGCACGCTGGGCGGGGTGGCGGTGGCCGCGGGCAGCGGGGTGCTGCCCGGCCCGTTCCGGCACGGCACACCCCGGCCCGGCGCCTCCGTCTCCGCCGCCGCCAGCCCGGTCCGGTCCGGCGACCCGACGTCCCCGGCGCCCTCGCCGGGTACCTCGCGGACCCCGGACACCTCGCGCATCCCAGGGGTCAACCCCGGGGCACCGGCGCCCGGGAACCATGCCGAAGCGGCCGGGCCCACGGACGAGGCCACCACGCGGCCCCCGTCCGGCCGCCCCTCCCGCCGCCCCGGCGCCCGCTGGTGGGCCGCCGCCACCGCCTGCCGCGACCTGCGCGACGGCCAGAAGCCGGAGGCCGGCGACAGACGGGCCCTGGATGGTCTCGCGGGCGGTCCGGACCGGATCGACGTGTACTGCCGGGCCGTACTGGTCGCCGCCGAGGTGAACGGCTCCGGCCGCACCCGCGACCACCGGGGCACGCACCGCGAGGGCGGCGGAGGCCGCAAGCGCGATCAGGAGCAGGGCGGCGGCCGGCCCGGCCGCAGCCATGCCGGCGGCGCCGAAGCCCCCCGCCCCCATACCCACACCCACACCCACCTCCACCTCCACCTTCCCTCAAGCCATCAGATCCCCTCTGACCTGCGACTTTGTCACTTCCGCAAATTTGTTTCGGAAAGGTGTGACGTTTCTGGACGCGGTGGCGCAGTACTGAGTGAGCCGACTGGTCATCGGCCGTCGCACTGAGCCGGGGTTCCCCCCGTACCTCACGGCTCGTGCACCGGCGCGGGCGGGACACGTTCCCCCGGTCCTGCCCGCGCCCTCAGCTCACCGGCGGACGCCGCTCACCGGTACACCACCACCTTGTCGCCGTTGCGCACCTGGGCGAAGAGCGAGGCGACGGCCCCCTCGTCCCGGACGTTCACGCAGCCGTGCGAACCGCCCGCGTAGCCGCGCGCCGCGAAGTCGTAGGAGTAGTGGACCGCCTGGCCGCCGCTGAAGAACATGGCGTACGGCATCGGGGAGTCGTAGAGCGTCGACACGTGGTGCCGTGACTTCCAGTAGATGCTGAACACACCCTCGCGGGTGGGGGTGTACTGCGAGCCGAAGCGGACCGAGACGGTGGTCAGCGTGCGGCCGTCGATCATCCAGCGCAGGGTCCGGCTGGTCTTGCTCACGCACAGCACCCGCCCGGTCAGACAGCGCGGGTCGGGCGCGGCGGCGGGCTGGCCGCCCATCAGATACAGCTCCCACCTGCCCGGCCGGTGCGTCATCGCCCGGAGCCGCTGCCAGGTGACGGGGTCCACGCGGCCGGTACGGGGCAGCCCGCGCTTGGCCTGGAACCCGCTGACCGCCCGCTCGGTGAGGTCGTCGTACTCCCCGGTCGGCCCGTCGTACAGCCACTGGACCTGACGCAGCCGGGCCTGCAGCTCCCGCACCCCCGTCCCGCTGTCCCCGCGCGCGAACAAGAACCGGGTGGTGGTGTGCGGCCGGGCGGACGGCGTGTCGAAGTGGACCGGGTACCGCGGCTTCCCGTCGGCCCCCTCCGGCGGCGGTTTGCACCCCCCGAGCGCCACGGCGAGGGCGGCGGCCGAGGCGAACAGGGCGACGGTGCTCCCCGGAATCCTCATGCCCGGGATGCTTCCCCCGCGCGCCCGCCGCCGAACAACGAGGCATCGAGGCATCGAGGCATCGAGGAAGGCGACCGACCCCGCCGGATTCCGGAGGCAGCCACGGCGCGGGAACCGGAGTCGGGCACACCCGTCCGGCCGGTCTACGGCCCTCACGCGCTGCCCGGCCGGGACCCCGCCACCGAGCTGGGCGAACCGGGCGCGTACCCCTGCACCCGTGGCGTGTACCCGAGCAGGTACACCGGCCGTCCCTGGACCATGCGGCAGAACGCCGGGTTCGGCACCGCCGCCGAGGGCGCCGCCAACGCCCCCCCGCGCCCAGGCCACCCCGGGCGAGATCCGCGTCATGCTGCGGTCGGTGTGGGGGGTGTATCAGCTACCGGACGCCCGCTGAGCCACCGGTGCCGGCGTGCGACACTCGCTCTCATGTTCGGCGTCATTGATCTGCCCGCCTACCTGGCCGGGCTGCTGCTCATCATTCTGCTTCCGGGTCCCAACTCGCTGTACGTGCTGTCGGTGGCGGCGCGGAAGGGGGTCAGGCCCGGGTATACGGCGGCCGCCGGGGTGTGGTGCGGGGACGCCGTGCTGATGACCCTGTCGGCGGCCGGAGTGGCCTCGCTGCTCCAGGCGAACGCCGTGCTGTTCGGGATCGTGAAGTACGCCGGTGCCGGTTATCTCACCTGGCTGGCGATCGGGATGCTGCGGGCCGCCCGGCAGCTGTGGCGGACCCGGCGCGAGGCGGTCGTGGCGGAGGCCGTCGAGGAGGGGCCGGCGGCCGAGCGGCCGTTCCGGCGGGCGTTCGTGGTCAGCCTGTTCAACCCCAAGGCGATCCTGTTCTTCGTGGCCTTCTTCGTCCAGTTCGTGGACCCGGCCTACGCCTACCCCGCGCTGTCCTTCGTCGTACTCGGCGCCTTCGCCCAGATCGCCAGCTTCCTCTACCTCACCGCCCTGATCTTCAGCGGCTCCCGGCTGGCCGCCGCGTTCCGCCGCCGCAGGCGCCTCTCGGCGACGGCCACCTCGGCGGCCGGGGTGCTGTTCCTGGGGTTCGCGGTGAAGCTGTCGCTGGCGGCGGGTTAGGTCAGTACGGGCTGAAGCTGATCGCGGCCGGGGTCGAGGCCGCGTACGGCGTCCGCTGACGTCAGCTCTTGAGCGCCCGGCGCAGCCGGGGGCCGAACGGCTGCTCCACGAACCGGTGCAGCAGCCACGCCAGCACCAGCATCCCCGTCACCGTCAGCCCCAGCGTCGGCCAGGGCGCGAGCCCGAGACCCCTGTGCAGCACCCGTACCGCGAACCAGCCCAGGTGCTCGTGCACCAGGTAGAACGGGTACGTCAGCGCGCCCGCCGTCACCAGCCAGGGCCAGGACGCCCAGCGGGTCCAGCCGAGGGCGACGGCCGCCACCGAGGCGAAGGCCAGCGTGACCACGGCGACGATCACCACCGGATACCGGGTGAAGTCGCCGTGCGCCCCCGGATGCCACAGCCCGCGCACCGCCGCGCTCTGCCCGAGCAGCCAGGACATCGCCACCAGGCCCCACAGCAGCGGGCTGCTGCCGAAGCGGTGGACCAGGTACAGGGCGAGTCCGCCGACGAAGAACGGGGCGTACTGCGGCATGACCAGCGCGTCGGTGAGGGCGTTCCCGGCGGTGGTGGAGATCGCGGCGGCCAGCGTCCAGACGCTGGCGAACAGCACCACCCGCCGGTAGGTCGCCCCGCGCCATACCACGAACAGGGCGAACAGCGCGTAGAACCGGACCTCGGCCCAGAGCGTCCAGCACACGCCCAGCACCCGGGAGGCGCCCATCGGCTGCTGGAGCATGGTCAGGTTGACCAGGAACTCGTCCGCCCGTACGGGGTGCACCACCACCGGCAGTACGAAGGCCGCCCCGGTGACCAGCACCAGCGCCACCCAGTACGCGGGGTACAGCCGGGCCACACGGGAGCGGAAGAAGTCCCCGAGCGTGCGGCCCCAGCCGCTCATGCAGATGACGAAACCGCTGATCACGAAGAAGAACTGCACGCCCAGACAGCCGTAGGGGGCGATCTGGGAGAGCCGGGGGAAGACCTCGGAGGGGCTCTGGTGCCAGGACTCCGAGATCGTGCCGCCGCGCCCGGCGTAGTGGTACAGGCACACCATCAGCGCGGCCACGAGCCGGAGCCCGTCCAGGGCGAGGAGCCGGTTCCGCGCCCCGGTGGCGACCGGCTGGGAGAGGCCGGCGGGCGGGGCCAGCGGCGAGATGGCGGTCATCTGTGGAGTCCTTGGCATCGAATCGGTCGGTAGGAGGGCGGTTCAGCCGCGGGCGGTCCGGCGCAGCCCGCGCGCCCGGCGCGCGACCCGGCGGACGGTCGCGTTGCGCGGGATGAACGCCAGCTGCGCGGGCACCCCGCCGGGCAGTCCCAGCACGGTCAGCCGCCGGCGCTTGAAGTAGCGCAGGGTGCCCGGGTCCAGGTGCCGGGTGAGGAAGTCCTCGACCTCGGCCCGCAGCCGGGGCAGGATCTTCGGCTGCATGGCGAAGCCCACCGCCCTTATCAGCTCGCCCAGTTCGGCGACCGCCATCCCGCGCCGCCCCTCGGTGACGGCCGCCCGGTCGCCCAGCTCGGGCAGCAGCGCGTCGACCACGGTGACCGGGACCCGGTTGCTGTTCTCGTACGGGGCGAGCCGCTCCAGCAGGGTGCCGGTGCCGACCCGCGCCACGGGCAGGCCGTACAGCGTGGCGGCGGTCAGCAGGGCGGTGGAGAAGCAGCCGACGACCAGCGCCGGGCGCGTCCGCTGGTACAGCACCTCGGCCAGCACCGGGGTGTCCAGCACGGTGAGGTCCGCCCCGAGCCGCTCCGCCTCCTCCTCCAGGGTGCGGGCGTAGCGGGCCGGTGCGGTGGGGTGCGGCTTGAACACCACGCGGGTGTGGCCCAGTCCGACCGCGCCGCGCAGCATCCGGACGTGCAGCGCCTCCTCCTCGTCCGGGGTGAGGATGTCCAGCGCCGACAGGTACTGGCCGAGCAGTAGCGCGGGTTCCTCGATCGCGGGCAACTCGTCCCCGGTGTCGGCCAGTTCCGCCAGCACCTTGGTGAAGGCGGCGGACGGTACCACCTCGGCCGGGACCCCGAACTCGGTGAGCAGCAGCGGCTGGAGGCCCGGCACCAGGTCCAGGTGGAGCAGCCGGTCCACGCGGGTGCCGACCAGCGGGTCGATCTTGTTGCGGGTGGGGCCGTAGCTCATCAGACCGTCCGCGTAGACCGTGACCGGGGCGCCGATGAAGATCTGCGTGAGCGCCAGCGACGGGTTGACCTGGATCGACTCGACCGCCAACTCGACCCGCTCGTCCCCCAGTTCCCATTCGTGGCGGAAGTACCGCTGCCACAGCGGCATGTCGTCCGCGCGAGGCAGCCAGCCGCCGGGGTGGAAGGGGTGGATCGTCTCGTTGTACGACAGCACGTCGTCGAAGCGGTCGCGCAGCGAGGCGAAGCCGGGCATCTCGTCCAGCGGGGGTGTGGTCTCCGGGGTCGCCGCGTTGTTGCAGACGAGCAGGACGCGCCGGTCGGCGGGGGCGAAGCAGCCGGAGTCCAGGGCGGCGGCCAGGGTGGCCACGCCGTACAGCGTGGACGCCTGGAAGATCTGGGTGGTCACGCGGCGGCCCCGGCGGGGGAGGGGCGGCGGCGGAGCCGGCGCAGGCGGGTGGCGCGGGCCAGGTCCATGGAGTCCAGCGCCTCGTTCAGCACGTCCTGCGGCATGCGCCGCAGGGCGGCCGCGCTCAGGGATTTCAGTTTTCTCGCCACCTGCGGCTCGAACCTTTCGATGCTTCCCAGATGGTGGGAAATGATCGCGCAATAGGTGCGCACGGCTTTCGGCAGCAGGGAATCGGCGTCCCTGTCGGCGGCCGTTTCGGCTATGACCTGGTCGAACGCGCGGAGGAAGTCGAGCTGCCGGACATCTCCGATCTGGGTCAGCGAGGAGGCGACCCCGCGCCGGTAGAACACCCCGAGCAGCCCCACCACGGCGAACGACTCCGCCTCCCGGTGCAGCCGCCAGATCCACGGCCGGTCCTCCGCCGTGCGCAGCCCGTCCGTGAAGTGCAGCAGCCCCCGCTCCGCCAGCCGCCGGTGGTAGATCCCGGCCCAGGCGTACGCGTAGTCCACCGAGGTCGACCGGTCGGCGGGCAGGATCGCCGCCCTCGGGTCCAGGACGACCCCGCGCCGGCCGTGCGGCACCCGGTGCACGGACCGGGCGCGCGCGGTGCACTGGACATGGTCGGTCCGCAGGAAGTCGCAGCCCAACTCTTCGATGTGCCCCACCAGTTGGTCGTAGTAACCGGGTGCGAGCCAGTCGTCGCCGTCGAGGAACGTCAGGTACTCGCCGCGCGCCCGGTCGATACCGGTGTTGCGGGCGGTCGCCAGCCCGCCGTTGCGCTCGTGCCGGACGACGACGGCGCCCGGCAGTTCGCGCTCGGCGCGCTCCAGGATGCCCGGCGTCCCGTCGCGGGAACAGTCGTCCACGAGAATGAACTCGTAATCGTCCCGCGCGTTCGCACGAAGACTCCTCAATGTGTCCGGCGCGTATTGCTGCACGTTGTAGAACGGCACGATGACCGAGAGCTTGACCACGCCGAGGACGTTAGGGCGGGGCCCGGCATTCGGGTCGACGCTCGTCTGGATACCGGGTGAACGAAGCGTGGCGAAGCAGTGAACCAGGTTTTCCCGGAGGCCGATCCGGGCCCGGATCCCCATTCGTCGATGTGCTGTTAACCCTTTGTTGAGGCCGGGTTGGGCCGGGGCTACGAATCGCTTCCTAGCGTCTTCGGCGTGCCAGCCAGTGCAACGAAGTCCCCGCGGATCGCCGTCCTCGCCGATTCCGACACCCGGTGGAAGTGGGGCGCGCTCACCGCGCGCCGTATCGCTCCCGCCGCCGCCGGAATCCGCCTCGACGGCTACCTCCTGCGAGGCCGGGCCACCCCGACACCCCGCCAGCTCGCGGAGACCGGCGTCACCGCCGACTCGCTCCGCGAGGTCACCGGCGCGGAGTTCCTGCGCGCCATGACGGCGGAGTCGTACGACATCCTCGTCCTCGCGCTGGTCGGCGGCGGGGTGCAGGCCATGCTGCACGGACTGAGGAACGCCTGGGGCGGCGGCCCGCGCCCGGTGGTCGTCACCGGGTACGTAGGAGTCGTCTACGAGAAGCTCGCCGACGGCCTGCTGCTGCGGCACGGCGCCGACCTCGTCCTCGCCAACTCGGCCCAGGACGCGGACCGGTTCCGGGCCGTGTACGAGGGAGTCGGCGCCGACGCCGGCGCGGTCACCGAGGTCGCGCTGCCGTTCCTCGGCGGAGAGGCGTACACGGGTGAACGGGCCCCGTTCACGGTGACGTTCGCCGCGCAGCCCTCCGTACCGGAGAACCGGACCGACCGTACCTACCTGCTGGAGCGGCTCATCGGGCACGCCCGGCGGCACCCCGAGCGCGAGGTGCTGCTCAAGCTGCGTTCCAAGCCCGGCGAGCACACCACGCACATCGAGGAGCTGCCGTACCAGAAGCTGGTCCGGGGGCGGGCGCTGCCGGCCAATCTCCGTCTGGTGTACGGGCACATGGGGGAGGTGCTGGACCGGACCGACCTGCTGGTCACCGTCAGCTCCACCGCCGCCCTGGAGTCCCTGCACCGGAGCATCCCCACGGCCGTGCTGACCGACCTGGGCGTCCGCGAGGCGCTGGGCAACCACCACTTCCTGGGCTCCGGCTGCCTCACCTCCTGGGACCGGCTGGACGCCGGGCACCGCCCGGAGCCCGACCCGGTGTGGCTCGCCCGGCAGGGGGTCGCCGCGGGGGACGGGTCGTACGCCGGCGCCTTCGACGCCGCCCGCGCCCGTATCGGCGCCCTGCTGGAGCGGTCCGGCGCGCTGCCGCGCCTCGACCCCTACTACACGCCCGAGACCGCGCCCGGCTATCTGCCCGGCATCCTCGCCCGCCACCACCTCGGCCCCGACGGCGCCCCGCTGCCCGGCAGCCCCGCCACCCGCGCGGAGGCCGGACCCGTCCGGCAGATCGTGCGCCGCGCGGCCCGGGGCGCCTACCGGCACGGCGTCCAGCGGGTCGCCCCCGTGATCCGGCGGATGGGCGAGCTGTGACCAACCCCACCCCACCCCGAGGAGCAGAACCCATGACCCACACGCCCGCCGATCCGGACGGCCCGCCGCGCCGGGTACTCGCCGTGATCCCGGCGCGCGGCGGCTCCAAGGGGGTGCCCGCCAAGAACCTGGCGCCCGTGGGCGGTGTCCCGCTGGTGGCCCGCGCGGTGCGTGCCTGCCTGGGCGCCCCGGCCGTCACCGACGTCGTGGTCTCCACCGACGACGCTGCCGTCGCGGCCGCCGCCCGCGCGGCCGGCGCCGAGATCGTCACCCGGCCCGCCGCCATCGCCGGCGACACCGCCACCTCCGAGGCCGCCGTCCTGCACGCCCTGGACGCCTTCGAGGAGCGGACCGGGTCGGCCGTCGACGTGGTGCTGCTCGTGCAGTGCACCAGCCCCTTCCTGCTCGCCGACGACATCGGCAGGGTCGCCGGGGCGGTCGCCCGTGACGGCGCCGACACCGCCGTCACCGTGGCGCCCTTCCACGGCTTCGTCTGGCGCGACGACGCCCCCGGGACGCCCGGCGGCTACGGCGTCAACCACGACAAGGCCGTACGCCCCCGCCGCCAGGACCGCCCCCAGGACCTGCTGGAGACCGGCGCCGCCTACGCGATGGACGTCAGCGGCTTCCGCGCCCACGGCCACCGCTTCTTCGGCCGCACCGAGCTGGTCCGCACCGACCCGGCCCGGGTGCTGGAGATCGACGACCCGCACGAGCTGGCCCGCGCCCGCGCCCTGGCCCCGCTGCTGGACACCGTCCCGGCGGGCGCCCTGCCCACCCTCGACGACGTCGACGCCGTGGTCCTCGACTTCGACGGCACCCAGACCGACGACCGGGTGCTGATCGACACCGACGGACGGGAGATCGTCGCCGTGCACCGGGGCGACGGGCTCGGCATCGCCGCGCTGCGCCGCGCCGGGCTGCCCACGCTGATCCTGTCCACCGAGCAGAACCCCGTCGTCGCCGCCCGCGCCCGCAAGCTCCGGCTGCCGGTGCTGCACGGCATCGACCGCAAGGACCTCGCCCTCAAGCAGTGGTGCGAGGAACAGGGCATCGCCCCCGAGCGGGTGCTCTACGCGGGCAACGACGTCAACGACCTGCCCTGCCTCGCCCTCGTCGGCTGGCCCGTCGCGGTCGCCGACGCCCATGACGCCGTACGCGGCGCCGCCCGCGCCGTCACCACCGTCCCCGGCGGACACGGCGCGATCCGCGAGATCGCGGGCTGGCTCCTCGGCCCCTCCCTCGACTCCCCCGACACCCTCCCCATCTCCACCGGCAAGTAAGGAACACCCTGACATGAGCACCGACTCCCGCATCCGCAAGTTCGGTTCCCGCGAGGCCGGCCCCGGCCGCCCGGTCTACGTCACCGGCGAGATCGGCATCAACCACAACGGTGAGCTGGACAACGCCTTCAAGCTGATCGACGCCGCCGCCGAGGCCGGCTGCGACGCCGTGAAGTTCCAGAAGCGCACCCCCGAGATCTGCACCCCGCGCGACCAGTGGGACATCGAGCGCGACACCCCCTGGGGCCGGATGACCTACATCGACTACCGCCACCGCGTGGAGTTCGGCGAGGACGAGTACCGCCAGATCGACGAGTACTGCAAGGAGAAGGGGATCGACTGGTTCGCCTCCCCGTGGGACACCGAGGCCGTCGCCTTCCTGGAGAAGTTCGACGTGCCCGCCCACAAGGTGGCCTCCGCCTCCCTCACCGACGACGAGCTGCTGCGCGCCCTGCGCGCCACCGGCCGCACGGTGATCCTCTCCACCGGCATGTCCACCCCGAAGCAGATCCGGCACGCGGTCGAGGTGCTCGGCAGCGACAACATCCTGATGTGCCACGCCACCTCCACCTACCCGGCGCAGGCCGAGGAGCTGAACCTCCGCGTCATCAACACGCTGGAGAAGGAGTACCCGAACGTCCCGATCGGCTACTCCGGCCACGAGACCGGCCTGCAGACCACGCTGGCCGCCGTCGCCATCGGCGCCGTCTTCGTCGAGCGCCACATCACCCTCGACCGCGCCATGTGGGGCTCCGACCAGGCCGCCTCCGTCGAGCCGCAGGGCCTGATCCGCCTGGTCCGTGACATCCGCGCCATCGAGGCGTCCCTCGGCGACGGCGTCAAGAAGGTCTACGACTCCGAGCTGGGCCCGATGAAGAAGCTGCGCCGGGTCTCCGGTGTGGTCGCCGAGGCGGAGATCGCCGCCGCCGCCGGCGAACCGCTCACGGTCTGATCCCACTCGCCCGACTGCTCTACGACAGGACGGTCGCACCCCCATGAGCCCCCGCGCCGGACACCCCGGCCCCCCTGCCCGCACGCTCGCCTTCGTGGAGAGCCCGGTGCAGCTGCTGAACGTACTGGAGTGGGCCCACGCGGGCGGGGTGCCCGCGCGCGAGGGGGCCGGGGCGGAGCTGACGCTCGTCGTGCTGGCCCCCACCGACCCCATGACCCGGGGCCAGCTGCGCCGCATGGCCGACCTCGCCCGGGACGAGGGGTACGAGGTGCGCTGGGAGGAGGCGCGGGGCGGGGCCGGTGCCCCGTTCCACACCGTCGGGTCGCTGGCCGGGGCGCTCCGGCGGGCCGGCCGGATCGTCATGGGCGACCCCTTCTCCCGCTACGTACAGCTCCTGCTCACCATCACCCGGGCGCCCGAGCTGGTCGTGGTGGACGACGGCACCGCCACCATGGAGTTCGTCGCCCAGCTCGCCCGGGGCGAGCGCCTGGTGCGCTGGCACCGCAGGGGCGGCCGGCCCGGCCCCCGCGACCTGCTCTTCGCCCCGGTGGCCGCCACCGCCCGGCGCCGTCTCACCCCGCGCGGTGGCCGGCGGGTGGAGGTCTTCTCCGCGATGCCGGTGACCGAGACCCCGGACGGCGTCACGGTCACCGCCAACGAGTTCGCCTGGACCCGCGCCCGCTTCGGCCCGCCCCGCGTCACCAGGAGCGCGGACCTGGTGGGCACCTCCCTGGTGGAGACCGGCGTGGTCGACGCGGACCGCTACCTCGCCGCCGTACAGGCGCTGGCCAAGGCCCACGGCGCCACCCGCTACTTCGCGCACCGCCGCGAGAGCACCCCGAAGCTGCACCGGCTGGCCGTCGAGACCGGCCTGGAGATCGTCCGCCCCGACCTGCCCCTGGAGCTGATCGCCCGCCGGGGCCCGATCGGCGGCACCGTGCTGAGTTTCCCCTCCACGGTCGTCCACACCCTCCCCCTCGCCCTGAAGGGCACCGGTGTGCGGGTCGCGGTCTGCGACATAGACCCCGCCTGGCTCACCGCCCACGCCTCACCCCGCGCCCAGGGATTCCTGTCCGGCGTGACGGGCACGGCCCGCGACACCCACCGGCTGACGACGGTGATACCGGGGACCTGAGGCCCGGTTGCTCCGTGAGGGTCAGCCCTTCCGCGCCGGTACGAACCCCCGTGCCCGAGCCTCCTCGCCCCGCGGCTCGCGGACGCGTGGGTGGTACGCAGGTAGTCCGAGGTGCTGTCGGTCACGCCCCCGCACCCTACCGGCGCCGCTCGGCCGCACGGGTCCGGTCCCTGGACAAACCGAGCGCCGGGGCGGCGGGCATGGTATCCGTGGAGGGAGAAGGAAAGGTCTTACCCACCCCCGTCCGCCGCCAAGCGTCCGCCGGTCAGATTTTCTTCCCTCCACGGGCTGAAGTTTTGTTGATCGAGGGTCAGTCGACCGTCCGGGCGTCCTACCCTTCAGAGGGTGAACCGATCGATGACCCGAGAGACCGTGGCCGACCTCCCCGGTGCTGTGCTCCCCGGCGCGCTCAGCGAGTCACTGCACGCCGAACTCGTGGCGTTCCGCCGTGACCTGCACATGCACCCTGAGCTGGGCAACCAGGAGTTCCGCACCACCGCCGCCATCAAGGAGCGGCTCGAGCGGGCCGGGCTGAAGCCCCGTGTCCTGGTCACCGGAACCGGGCTCATCTGCGACATCGGGCACACCGAGGGTGAGCGCTCCGACGTGTCGCTGCTGGCCCTGCGCGCCGACATCGACGCGCTGCCCATCCCGGACACCAAGGACTGCGCGTACCGGTCCACCGTGCCCGACCGCGCCCACGCCTGCGGCCACGACGTGCACACCACCGTCGTGCTCGGCGCCGGCCTGGTCCTGGCCGACCTGCACGCCAAGGGCCTGCTGCCCCGCCCGGTGCGGCTGATCTTCCAGCCCGCCGAGGAGCAGCTGCCCGGCGGTGCCCTGACCGCCATCGCCGACGGCGCGCTGGAGGGCGTCGGCCGCATCCTCGCCCTGCACTGCGACCCCAAGGTCGAGTGCGGCCGGATCGGGCTGCGGCACGGCCCCATCACCAGCGCCTGCGACCGGCTCGACGTCGCCCTGGACGGCCCCGGCGGCCACACCGCCCGCCCGCACCTGACCACCGACCTGGTCACCGCCGCCGCCCGCGTCGCCACCGACGTGCCCGCGCTGATCGCCCGCCGCGTCGACACCCGCAGCGGACTGGCCCTGACCTGGGGCCGTATCGAGTCGGGCCACGCCCCCAACGTCATCCCGCAGCACGCCGAGCTCTCCGGCACCGTCCGCTGCCTGGACCTGGACGCCTGGCGGGACGCGCCCGACATCGTGCACGCCGCCATCGACGAGGTCGCCACCCTGCACGGCGCCAAGTCGGAGATCACCTATGTGCGCGGCGTGCCGCCGGTCGTCAACGACCGCGACACCGCCGAACTCCTGCGCCGCGCGATGGTCACGCGCTGCGGTCTCGACTCGGTGGAGTCCACCGAGCAGAGCCTCGGCGGCGAGGACTTCTCCTGGTACCTGGAGCACGTCCCCGGCGCCATGGCCCGCCTCGGCGTCCGCCGCCCCGGCGAGCGGACCGTACGCGATCTGCACCAGGGCGACTTCGACGCCGACGAGAACGCGATCACGGTGGGCGTCGAGCTGTTCACGGCGGCGGCGCTGATGGCGTCGCCCGACGTGTGACCTACCCCCGGGACAGTGTCCGGA